>DASWQX010000593.1:0-5505 GCA_036403495.1 Thermoanaerobaculia bacterium | reverse complement strand
CTGGAGCACGCCCTCCTTGCGCCGCCAGCCGCGGGCGATCCAGCCGGGGAGCCACTCGGTGATCCCCTTCCTCAGATACTGGGAGTCGGTGTAGAGGCGGACCCGGCAAGGGCGGGTCAGGGCCTCCAGGGCGCGGATGGCCGCCGTCAGCTCCATCCGGTTGTTGGTGGCGCGCGGCTCGCCGCCGGAGAGCTCGCGCGCCGCGCCGCTCGCCGGATCGATCAGGATCGCCGCCCAGCCGCCGGCGCCCGGGTTCGGATCGGCGCCGCCGTCGGTGTAGATGGTGATCTCGGGGAGGGGCTCGCTCATGGGTGTCTGCGGGGGAACGGCGCGCAATGTAGAGGATTCGGCGGCGGAACGCAAAGGCAGGATCTGAAGGCCAGCTCCTCATGCACGTCTATTCGCTTCGAAAAGGCCTCCGTGGCCTGCGACCTCATCCCCTATCCCCTTCTCCTGAAGGAGAAGGGGGACGATTGCGATGCGGCCCCAGCCGGGCCCTCCCTCTCCTTTAGGAGAGGGACCGAGGGTGAGGTCGCAGGCCACGAACTTTGCGGCCCCCACGTGGCACGCCTCTTGCGACTTTCACCCTCATCGGCCGGCGCACCGCCGGACGTCCTGCAGTCGTCCCAGGAGGGCCGCAGCTTCACTCGGAAAAGAATCGGTAAAAAAGGAGGCATCCACGTGCGAGACGCAGCCGTCAGCTCATCCCACCAGGGCACGGGATCATTCTCTCGCTCCACCCCCGGCTCCATTTCCGGCTTCGACGCCGGCTCCGCCCATTCCAACCAGGACGACGCCAACATGATGCTCCGGGTCGGCCAGGCCGCCATGGTCCTGAGCGGCGCGGCGCTGGTGGCGTTCGCCGTCAAGCAGGGCCGGTGGAAGACCCTCGGCGCCGCCGCGCTGGCCGGCACGCCGCTCATCTACCGCCGCACCACCGGCCACTGGCCGGTGCCGCAGGCCCTCGCCGAGAAGTCCGAGGAGCTCCTCGCCTCGCCCCCCTTGGAGGCCGCCGTCACCATCGACAAGCCGGCCTCTGAGCTCTACGACTTCTGGCATCGCCTGGAGAACCTCCCCCGCTTCATGAAGAACCTCGACGAGGTCGTTGACCTCGGCGGCGGCCGCTCGCACTGGCGGGGAAAGAGCGCGCTCGGCGTCAAGGCCGAATGGGACGCCGAGATCCTCGACGAGGAGCCGGGCCGCTCGCTCTCCTGGTCCTCGCTGCCGGGCTCCCAGGTCCACCACGCCGGCACCGTCCGCTTCGAGGACGCGCGCAACGGCCGCGGCACGGTCGTGCGAGTGGTCCTGGAGCTGCGGGGGGCCCTCGGCCAACTGGTCGACAAGACCCTCCACGGCGCCACCCAGCAGCAGGTCCGGGAGGACCTCAAGCGCCTCAAGGAGCTCCTGGAGACCGGCGAGGTCGCGACCACCGACGGCCAGCCCCACGGCACGCGCTCGCTCATCGGCCGCCTGCACAACCCGATCTGAACCTCTGAGAATCACAACGGAGCCTCCGACGAGGCCGGGAGATACAACATGAAAGCGGTTTGCTGGAACGGAAAGACCGACATGCGGGTCGAGACGGTGCCCGACCCCGAGATCCTCAACCCACGGGACGCGATCGTGAAGATCACCTCGACGGCGATCTGCGGCTCGGACCTCCACCTCTACGACGGCTACATCCCCACCATGAAGAAGGGGGACATCCTCGGCCACGAGTTCATGGGCGAGATCGTCGAGCTCGGCCGCGAGGTCAAGAACCTCCAGGTCGGCGACCGGGTGGTGGTGCCCTTCACCATCGCCTGCGGCAACTGCTTCTTCTGCAAGAAGGGGCTCTGGTCGCTGTGCGACAACTCGAACCCCAACTCGTGGATCGCGGAGAAGCTCATGGGCCACAGCCCGTCCGGCCTCTTCGGCTACTCCCACATGACCGGCGGCTACGCCGGCGGCCAGGCCGAGTACGCGCGGGTCCCCTTCGCCGACGTCGGCCCGCTCAAGGTGCCCGACGAGCTGGAGGACGAGAAGGTCCTCTTCCTCTCGGACATCTTCCCCACCGGCTACATGGCGGCGGAAAACTGCCAGATCGAGCCGGGGGACACGGTGGCCATCTGGGGGTGCGGACCGGTCGGACAGTTCGCCATCCAGAGCGCCTGGATGCTGGGCGCCGAACGGGTGATCGCCATCGACCGCTTCGCCGAGCGGCTGGAGCTGGCGCGGACCTGGGGCCGCGCCGAGACGATCAACTACGAGGAGGTGGACAGCGTCCTCGACACCCTGAACGACATGACCGGCGGCTTCGGACCGGACTCCTGCCTCGACGCCGTGGGCATGGAGGCGCACGGCACCACCCTCGACGCCAAGCTCGACAAGACCAAGCAGAACCTGAAGCTGACCTTCGACCGCGCGCACGTGCTGCGCGAGGCGATCATGGCCTGCCGCAAGGGGGGCACCGTGTCGCTCGCCGGCGTCTACGGCGGCTTCGTGGACAAGGTCCCGATGGGCGCCGCCATGAACAAGGGGCTCACCTTCAAGATGGGCCAGACGCACATGCACCGGTACATGAAGCCGCTGCTGGAGCGGGTTCAGAAGGGGGAGATCGACCTCTCCAGGGTGATCACCCACCGCCTCGGCCTTGACGACGCTCCGGGCGCCTACAAGACCTTCCGGGACAAGCAGGACGGGTGCATCAAGGTCGTCCTCAAGCCGAACGGCAACGGCCACTTCCACGCCCCCGGCGGCAACGGACACGGCCACACCGCCCACGGCGGCAACGGACAGGAGCACTGATGAGGGCGCCGGCCGCCCTCCTCGCCGGCACCGCCCTCGCGGGCACCGCCCTCCTGCTGGGGCGGGCGGTCCGGCGGCGGCCGGCGATCCGGTTCCGCGACCGGACGGTGGTGATCACCGGCGGCTCGCGGGGCCTGGGTCTCCTGATGGCCCGCGAGCTCGCCCGCGAGGGGGCGCGGCTCGCCATTCTGGCCCGCGATCCGGACGAGCTCGAGCTCGCCCGCCGCGAGCTGGCCGCGATCGGCGGCAACCGCGTCTTCGCCCTCCCCTGCGATGTCGGCAATGAGGACGAGGTGCGCTGGGCGATCGACGCGGCGGCCGAGCGCTTCGGCCGCCTCGACGTGCTGATCAACAACGCCGGCATCATCCAGGTCGGCCCCCTCGCCCACATGCGGGTCGCGGACTTCGAGGAGACGATGCGGGTCCACTTCTGGGGCCCGCTCTACGCCACCCTGGCGGCCCTCCCCCACCTGCGGAAGCAGGAGACCGGGCGGATCGTCAACATCTCCTCGATCGGCGGCCGCATCGCCGTCCCCCACCTCGCCCCCTACAGCGCCAGCAAGTTCGCCCTCGCCGGCCTCTCGGACGGCCTGCGCACCGAGCTGGCGCGGGAGAGGATCTACGTCACCACCGTGTTCCCGGGGCTGATGCGCACCGGCTCGCACGTCAACGCCCAGTTCAAGGGGAAGCGGGGGGAGGAGTTCACCTGGTTCACGGTGGGCGACGCCCTCCCGCTCGCCTCGATGGCCGGCCGGCGCGCCGCCCGCCGCATCCTGGAGGCCTGCCGCTACGGTCAGCCCTCGCTCACCCTGACCCCGCAGGCCAAGGCCGCCGGCATCGCCAACGCGGTGGCCCCCAATCTCACCGCGAGGCTTCTGGAGCTGGCCGTCCGTCTCCTGCCCGGGCCCGCCGAGGACGGCGACGAGTCCCAACCCGGCTGGCGGAACACCACCCGCTGGGCCCCCTCGCGGCTGACGCGGCTGGCGGATACGGCGGCGGTGGAGAACAACGAGCTGCTGGGGGCGGCGGGGTATGGCCGGGAAGAGTAGAGCATAATGGGGTCGGATAGGGATGCGACCCAACGCCCCCGTCGACTTGCTTTTCGGGATGGTATAATCTCCGATCGATGATACAAAACATGCCCGTCCATACCGTGACCCAGGATTGGCTGGAGAGCCTCCCCGAGGAGGTCAGGAACCATCTGCACCTTCAGGTCGGCGATCGGGTCGAATTCGTCCTTGAGCCGAGAGGTCGAGTGGAGGTGCGCCCGGTCTTTCGCTCGTTCAGAAGCGTATTGGGAATGCTCCATCAACCAGGAATGGCCCCGGCTACCATCGAAGAAATGGATGAAGCCGTCGGGCACTACTTGGCCGAAGACGATGAGCGCATCCAGAAGGGCCGGCAATGAGAGGGATCGATACCAACATTCTGGTCCGATTTCTCACCGTGGACGATCCAGCTCAGTCACGGACGGTCGAAGCGCTCATGGAGACGGTTGAGGCTCAGGACGATCGGCTCCATATCAACAGCGTCACCCTTTGCGAGTTGGCCTGGGTCCTGCGTTCCCGATATCGGATGAGCCGGGAGAAGATCTCTTCCGCCCTGGAGTCCTTGCTCAGCGTAACGATCCTGGAAATCCAGGACCGTGATCTGGTAGAAAAGGCTCTCCATGACTTTCGAGCCGGTTCCGCCAGCTTCCCGGATTACCTCATCGGTTGGAATAATCAGAAGGCAGGCTGTATGGAAACCCTGACCTTCGACCGGACTCTCGCGAGCTATCCTGGCTTTTCGCTGCTTTCCTGAGCCTTGGACAACCCCGAAATCGCCCGCACCCTCGAGGAGGTCGCCGACGTCCTCGAGATCCAGAACGCCAATCCGTTCCGCATCCGCGCCTACCGCAACGCGGTCCGCACGGTCGAAACGATCACCGTGCCGCTGCGGCGGTGGGTGGAGGAGGGGCGGCAGCTCACCGATCTGCCGGGGATCGGCAAGGAGATGGCGAGCCACATCCAGGAGATGGTCGAGAGCGGCACGCTCGGCTTCCGCGACGAGCTGCTGGCCGAGGTGCCGCGGTCGCTGATCGAGCTGATGCGCCTGCCCGGCCTGGGACCGAAGAAGGCGCGGCGGGTCTGGGACGAGCTCAAGATCGGCTCGGTCGACGAGCTGGAGGCGGCGGCGAAGGAGGGGCGCATCGCCACCCTCGCCGGCTTCGGCGCCAAGAGCCAGGAGAAGATCCTCGCCGGCATCGCCGACCACCGCCAGCAGGGGAGCCGCTTCCTGCTCCCCGCGGCCGAGCGCGCCGTCGAGCCGCTGCTCGCCTGGCTGCGCGCGATTCCCGAGGTCGAGCGCCTGGAAGTCGCCGGCAGCTACCGCCGGCGCAAGGAGACTGTCGGGGACATCGACCTGCTGGCCATCGCCTCGCTGCCTATCCCGGTCATGGAGGCCTTCCGCGGCTATGCCCAGGTCGACAAGGTGCTGATGGCCGGGGAGACCCGCAGCACGGTCGTCCTCGGCTCCGGGCTCCAGGTCGACCTGCGGGTGGTGCCGGCCGACTGCTACGGTGCCGCCCTCGTCTACTTCACCGGCTCCAAGGAGCACAATGTCAAGCTGCGCCGGCGGGCGGTCGAGCGGGGCCTGCGGATCTCGGAGTACGGCGTTTTCACGGTCCACGAGGAGGGCACCGGGACCGAGGGGGAATGCATCGGCGGCGGCGAGGAG
>DASWQX010000592.1:0-7765 GCA_036403495.1 Thermoanaerobaculia bacterium | reverse complement strand
TGGCCGTCACCCTTACCGTGGCCTGGGCCCTCGACCAGCCCGGGCCGCTCACACTGAATATCGCTGTCTCCGATGCCTTCTGCCTGGTCGCCGGATTGGTCTTTCCTTACCTCATCTGGCGCCGGCCACGCCTGGAAGGAGCACCTTCATGAGCCTCGATCGGGAAAAGACCCGCGTCGTCCTCGTCGACGATCACCGCGTCGTCCAGACCGGCCTGCGCAGCTACCTCGAGTCGTTTCCCGACCTCGCGATCGTGGGCGCCGCGTCGAGCGGCGAGGAGGCGCTGACGAAGATCGAGGAGTGGCTCCCGGACGTGGTCGTGATGGATCTGCGGATGCCCGGCGGCATGGACGGCATCGAGGCCACCCGCAAGGTCCGCGCCCTCTCCCCCCACACCCAGGTGGTGGTGCTGACCGCCCATACCGACGAGGCGCGGGTGGTGGCGGCGCTTCGGGCGGGAGCGATCGGCTACGTCCGCAAGGACTCAGAGCCGGAGGTCCTGGTGGCCGCCGTGCGCGGCGCCGCCCGCGGGCAGTCGGTCCTCGATCCCGCCGTGGCCGGCTCGGTGCTCCAGGAGCTGGTACGCGGCGGTCCGCTCGCCGAGGAGCTCTCCGAGCGCGAGAAGGAGGTCCTCGCCCAGCTCGCCCACGGCCGCACCAACCGCGAGATCGCCCTCGCCCTCCACGTCGGAGAAGAGACGGTGAAGACCCACGTCGGCAACATTCTCTCCAAGCTTCAGCTCAACCACCGCACCCAGGCGGTGATCTACGCCCTGAAGCAGGGGCTGGTGTCACTGGATGACGTGGAGCTCTGAGACTGATTCCGTTGGAATGTCCGAAGTTCTGCGATATTCTCTCGGGTAAAGGATACCTACTGTGACCCGCCAGAATCATCATCCAGAGTCCGCGGACCCCTACGAGCGCCCGCGCTACGGCATCGGACAGGCCGCGCGGTACATCCAGATTTCCCCGACGACTTTGCGATCCTGGGTCATCGGCCGACCTTACAGCACCTCGGAAGGCAGCCGCTACTTCGAGCCTCTGATCAACAGGCCCGATCCCAGCGACGCACGCTTGTCCTTCTCAAACCTGAGAGAAGCGCACGTCCTGAGGTCGCTGCGCACGAGGCACCAAGTGCCGATGTCGGCGGTCCGTGCGGCTCTCGATTATGCCGCGGACGAGCTGAGCATCGAGAGGCTCTTATTGAGCCGCGAGTTGATGGCGGACGCCGGTTCCCTGTTCATCGAACGCCTCGGTCAATTGATCGATCTGGGGCGCTCCGGCCAGATCGCGCTCAAAGAGATCTTCGATCAGCATCTGAGCCGGATTCAGTGGGAGCCGCTGCGGCTGTTTCCCGTGGTGGCCGCTCGCGGCCTGAGCGGACCGCAGATCGTCAGCATCGATCCGCAGATCTCCTTTGGTCGTCCCTTCATCGCCGGCAAGGGGGTCCGCACGTCCACCATCGTCGAGCGCCTCGACGCAGGCGAGGAACGGGAAGCAGTCGCGGCGGATTACCAGCTCGAAGAGTACGAGATCGACGAGGCGATCCTCTACGAGCGAGCGGCAGCCTGAGCCCGTCTTTTTCACCGATCGAGATCTCGGGCGCTCGGTTGCCGCGACCCTGAGGGCCGCAGGACTGCGGATCGAGCCCTACCACGAGCACTTTACTCCGGATAACGTTCCGGACCGCGAGTGGCTTCGGTATGTCGGAAGCAAGGGCTGGATCGCGCTGTCTCACAATAAGTACATCCGCTACGAGCGAGACGAGCTCGATGAGCTGATGAAATCAGGGGCCAGGGTGTTCTTCATCATCGGCAAGGGCCCGCACGCGGCATACGCAGGCGCGATCCTGAAGAACATCGATTCGATCTATCGCCTGGTTCTCGAAACCGCGGAGCCTTTCGTCGCCAAGGTTTATCAGAGCCGTGACGAGGTCGAGCTCTGGGTCACGCATACTCAGTGGTTGGAGGGACGGCGCCTTTCCGAACGGAAGAAGTAGGCCCGTCCCTCCGACTCGTTCACCTATTCATTCCGGATCGCCAGCATCGGGTCCACCCGCGCCGCGCGGCGGGCCGGCAGCCAGGTGGCGAGGAGGGCCACGGCGGCGAGGAGCGCCGCGATCCCCGCGTAGGTCAGGGGGTCGCGCGCGCTGACGCCGTAGAGGAGGCTCGCCAGGACGCGGGTGAAGGCGAGGGCGCCGAGCAGCCCCAGGGCGATCCCCACCGCGGTGAGCCGCGCCCCCTGGCCCATCACCAGCCGGATCACGTCCCGGGTCTGCGCGCCGAGGGCGATGCGGACGCCGATCTCCCGCGTCCGCTGCGCCACCAGGTAGGAGATCACCCCGTAGAGGCCGGCGGCCGAGAGCACCAGGGCGATCCCCGCGAAGATGCCGAGCAGCCAGAGGTTGAGGCGGCGGCTGGCGAGCGACTTGGTGATCACCTGGTCCATCGTCTCGACCTCGAACAGCGACAGGCCGCGGTCGACGCTCGCCACCTCCCCCCGCACGGCCGCGGTTACGCCCTCGGGGGACTGGGCCGTGCGGACGACCAGGACGGCATTGCCGAGCCAGTCTTCGGCGCTGATCTGGACGTAGGGGAAGTAGATCTCGGGGAGCGGCTGCTGGTCGAGCCCCGCCTGGCGGACGCTGCCGACGACGCCGACGATCGTGTGGGGCGCCTCCTTGTCAATGCGGATCTGGCGGCCGACCGCGCTCTGGCCCGGGAAGTCGCGGCGGGCCAGCGCCTCGTTGACGATCAGCAGGCGCGAGCCGGGGCCGCCGTCGCGGTCGGTGAAGTCGCGCCCCTGGAGGATGGGGATGCCGAGCGACGCGAAGAGCTGCGGGCTCGCCACCCGATACTCGGCGGTCGGCTCCTGCCCCGGCTTCGGCGTCGGACGCCCCTCGATGAGATAGCTGCCGTTGGTCCAGGCTTCCTGGATCGGCAACATCGAGATGACGCCGGCGGAGCGCACCCCTGGCAGGTGCCGGACCTTGTCGAGCAGCGGCTGGAAGACCCTCGCCGCGGAGCCCTTCAGTTGCCCGTCCGGCACGGCCAGGTGGGCGGTGAGCACCCGGTCGGGGCGGAGCCCCGAGGGGGTGGAGCTCAGGGCCAGGAAGCCGCGCAGCAGGAGGCCGGCGCCGACCAGCAGGACGAGCGAGAGCGCGATCTCCAGCACCACCAGGGCGCTGCGGAACCGCTTCTGGTTCCCTCCGGAGGTGCTCTTGGCGCCGGCGTCGATCAGCGTGTCCCGCACGTCTTCACGCGAGGCCTGGAGCGCCGGCACCAGCCCGAAGAGGACGCCGGAAACGACCGAGACCGCGAGCAGGAAGGCGAACACCCGGCCGTCGACGGAGATCCCCCCCGCGATCGGCAGCGCGCCGGCGGCGAGCGGCTCCAGCAGCGCCAGGCTCCCCCAGGCGATCAGGCCGCCCAGCAGCGCGCCGCCAAGGGCGAGCACCAGGCTCTCGACCAGGAACTGCCGGATCAGCCGCGCCCGGCTGGCGCCGAGGGCCAGGCGGACGGCGACCTCGCGGCGGCGCACCGCCGCACGGGCCAGCAGAAGGTTGGCGACGTTGGCGCAGGCGATCAGCAGCACCAGGAGGACGGCGCCGAGGAGGATGAGCAGCGCCGGCCGCGTCCGCCCCACCACCGCCTCCCTCAGAGGCTTGAGCAGCACGCTCCGCCCGGTCTGCTCGTTGGGGTATTCTTTCTCCAGGCGCGCCGCCACGGTCTTGAGCTGCGCCGAGGCTTGGTCGAGGCTCACCCCCGGCTTCAGGCGGCCGGCCACGGCCAGGAAGTGGCTGCCCCGCATCTTCAGGAGCGCCGGGCTCGGCTGATAGAGCGTCCAGACCTCGTGGATCGCGGGGCCCGGCGGGAAGTCGAACCCGGCCGGCATCACGCCGAGCACCGTGTAGGCCAGGCCGTCGAGGTGGACGGAGCGGCCGATCAGCGACGGGTCGGCGCCGAACCGCCGCCGCCAGAGGCTCTCGCCGATCACCGCGACCTGCCCCTTGCCGGGCTCGTCCTGCCCGGGCACGAAGGCGCGCCCGCGGAGGGCCGGCGTCCCCAGGATGGTGAAGAGGTTGGGGGTCACCTCCACCGAGCCGATACGCTCCGTTCCATCCGCCCCCTCGAGGTTGCGGTTCCCTTCCATCCAGGCCACGAGATCCTGGAAACCGCTGTTCTGCGCCCGCCAATCGAGGTAGTTGGGGACGGAGACCGAGCCGGTCTTCCCCTCGTCGCCTCGCGTCTCGTAGGCGCGGATCAGCCGGTCCGGCGCGGCGTAGGGGAGCGGGCGGAGCAGCACGGCATTGATGACGCTGAAGATCGCCGCGTTGGCGCCGATGCCGAGCGCCAGGCAGAGGACCGCCACCAGGGTGAACCCCGGCGAGCGGCGGAGCGAGCGCAGGGCGAAGCGCACGTCGCGCCGGACGTCGTCCATCCAGGTGACGCCGCGCACGTCGCGCACCTCGTCCTTGAAGCGGTCGACCTGGCCGAACTCCCGCCGGGCCAGCGCCCGCGCCTCCGCGGGGCTCATCCCCCGCTCCTCATGCTTGCCGGCCTCCATCTCCAGATGGAAGCGCATCTCGTCGTCCAGATCGGTCTCGAACCGCTCGCGATCGGCCAGCGTCTGGAGGCGGTTCGTAGCTTTATCGAGCAGGGGCATGGCGATCTCCTCAAGCGGACTCAGACGGATTGGAGGACCCAGCGCACGGCATCGGCGTACTGCCGCCAGCTCGCCGTCTCGCGATCGAGCTGGGCTTGGCCGCCCGGGGTGAGGCGATAGAACTTGGCGCGCCGGTTGTTCTCCGAAACGCCCCACTCGGACTCGATCCACCCCTGCTCCTCGAGCCGGTGGAGCGCCGGGTAGAGCGATCCCTGGTTGACCTGGAGCAGGTCGCGCGACGTCTGCTGGATGCGCTGCGCCACCCCCCAGCCGTGCTGGGGTCCCAGGCTCAGCGTCTTCAGGATCAGCAGATCGAGCGTCCCTTGCAGCAAATCGGTGGTGGCAGGATTCATCGGCTCTCTCTCCCCTCGGATGTCTACAGGAAGGGATACGGAGGCACCCGCCGGAATGTTTCAAGGCATCCGCCCCAGGCCGTGGGGCGAGACGTCCCGCGAGCCCAGGATGTCGAGGCGATTTGCCATGGTATCCTGCCGCCAAAGCAGCTCTTACCGGGAGATCCCTCATGGGACAGGACGCTCGCGAGCGAGTCGTGATCCTCTGTCTGGCCGTCATCCTGTGCGCGCTGTTCGCGGTCACCCCGCGCGCGCTTCATGCCGAGGAGGGGTGGCGCGCGCTCGGCCCCTTCGGCGAGTCTGGGAACGAGGGGCTCGGCGGGCGCGTGATCTCGCTCGCCGTCGATCCGCGGAATCCCAACCACGTGTTCGCCGGCTCGGCGAGCGGCGGGCTCTGGGTGAGCGAGCTCTCCGGCGGTGGACCGGAAAAAAGCGCGCCGAGCTCCAACCCGCGCGCCGCCAACTGGCGCGACGCCGGCAAGCCCCTCTGGCACTGGCGCTACGTCGACACCGGCTTTCCGGCCCTCGGGGTCGGCGCCATCGCGATCGATCCGCGTGATCCGGACATCCTCTATCTCGGCACCGGCGAGGTCTATGGCTACCAAAAGACGACGGCGCGGGGCTTCGACAACCAGGCCTCCCGCGGCAACTACGGGATCGGCATCCTCCGCTCGAACGACGGCGGCAAGACCTGGACGAAGAGCCTCGACCGGCAACCGAGCCAGCAGACCGGCGTGCAGGCCCTCTCGATCATTCCCGATCCCGCCGATCCGAGCCGCTTCACCGTCTGGGCCGCCACCTCCGAAGGGATCTACCGGCTCGACTCCTCCAAGAGCGGTGGCTCGGGCGCGTCTGAGGACTGGAAGCTCTCGCTCAACGTGGTCGCCGCGAGCTCGCTGAGCGTCAATCCCAAAAACCCGCGCGAGGTCGTGGCCGCGTGCGGAGATTTCGCCAGTCCCGGCCACGGCCTCTACAAGACCCGGGACGGCGGCGCCACCTGGACCCATCTCGTCCGCGGCCTGCCGGTGACCTATCAGGGCAAGGCCGAGCTGGCCCGCTCGGCCTCCAATCCCGAGACGCTCTACGTCAGCATCGGCAACCTGACCCAGCTCACCTTCGCGAACAACAAGGTCGATCCCGGCGCCGACGAGAACGGCGGCGCCGACGGCATCACCTATCCGGAAAACAAACGTTTCAAATGCCTCTATGTCCCCACGCCGCTGCTGGCGCCGTCGTCCTATCTCCTGCGCAGCGTCGACGGCGGCGATTCGTGGGAGACGCGGAGCACCACCAACGACGGCGGCTATACGCAGGGGTGGTACGCCAACACCCTGGCGGTCCACCCGCAGGAGCCCGACGAGCTGTTCGTCGGCTACGTCAACCCTCAGCGCTCCTTCGACGGCGGCAAGACGCTCGAGAGCTTCGTGGTCTGGAAGGAGAACCGCCTGGTGGCCCAGGCCGTCTACACGCAGACGACCGATTCGCTGATCTTCGTCGACTTCCACGCCATCGTCTACGCCCCGGGCGAGCCTGAGATCGTCTACTTCGCCTGCGATCAGGGCGTCTACCGTTCGGCGGACGGCGGGCGAACGATCGAAAGGGTCAACCAGGGATTCAACACCCTTCAGTTCTACCGCGGCGTTTCCATCTCGCAGAAGGACCGCGACTTCATCGCCGGCGTGCCCCAGGACTATGGCGTGGGCTTCCTGCGCTATCGCGGCGCCGGCGGCGCCAGCGCCAAGCCTCCGTGGACGATCGTGTCCGGCTGGGGGCAGGAGGCGGGCTTCTCCACCTTCGACGACGAGAACGGCATCGGCTATTTCACCACCCACAGCAACCGTCAGCTCGGCCGCTGGCGCAAGGATGAAAAAGCGCCGCCGATCGATCCTGCCTCGGCCTTCGATCCCTGCTACATCCCCGACGTCGATCCGTATCGGCGCAGCGCCAACTGCCTCGACAACACCTCCTGGAACGCGCCCCTGGTGCTCGCCCCCTCGAACCGCAACCGCCTCTACGCCGCGCGCGACGTGGTCTACCGTTCGGACAAGGCTCCGATCCACGAATGGGCCGGGCTCTCGGCCGCGGACAAGAGCATCCCCGAGAAGTCCTGCACCTCGAACGACGCCCCCGGCATCACCTGGGCTCCCACCAGCCTCGGCCGCGAGCTCGACGGCAACCCGGTCTTCTCCCTGGCCGTGGCGCCGAAGCACGAGGACCACCTGGTGATCGCCACCGCGCCCCGCTACAACCGGATGAACGTCTTCGAGTCCCGGGACGCCGGCCGCACCTGGGAACGGATCACCTACGACCTGCCGGAGACCGGCTATCCGATGTCGCTCCTCTTCGATCCGCACGACGCCACCGAATCCACCCTCTATCTCACGCTCGGCGGCTATGGCTTCTCCCATGTCTGGAAGCTCGACAGGGCACCCGGAGCCCCCCAAAAGTGGCAGGATCTCGACGGCGGCCATCTCCCCGACGTCTGGGCCGGGAGCCTGCTGATCGATCCGGCCGATCCACACTCCCGCCATCTCTACGTAGCCACCGACCGCGGCGTCTACCGTTCCGCCGACGGCGGGACGAGTTGGCAGGCCTGGAGCGAAGGGCTCTACCCGGGCGTGATGAGCATGGAGCTCGTGCTCTACGCCCCCGAGCGGCTGCTGCGGCTGGTGACGCACGGCAATGGGATCTGGCAGCGGCCGCTGCCGACGCTTTGAAGGGGAAGACTCCGCCCGACTCCACGGGCAC
>DASWQX010000591.1:0-3295 GCA_036403495.1 Thermoanaerobaculia bacterium | reverse complement strand
GACCACTTATGAGGCGAGCGACCTCTTCCGGGGGATCCGGCACGTCGGTCTGCTGTTGCCGGAGGCCCACCTGCGGATCGCCGACGCGGTGAAGTTCGCCGGCTACCAGGCGGCGACCGGCCATCAGCCGCGGGCCGTGCTGCTGGTGCTCGCCGGCAACGAGCGGGACGAGAGCGTCGACGATGCGGCGACGGTCCGCCACCTTCTCAAGGTCCTCCGGGTGCCCCTCTACGTCTGGTCGCTCGGCGAGTCGAAGCCGGGGACCACGGCGGCGGCCTGGGGATCCGAGGACATCACCCAGACCTGGCATCTCGCCTCGGCGGCGAGGCGCTTCCGGCAGGATCTCGACACGCAGCGGGCGGCGAAGACGAGCGGCGGTCCGCCGGCGCGGCCGGCGAGCCTGGAAGCGGATCGGTGAACATCGCCTTTCTCTCGCTCTTCTTCGGCCTGATCTCCGGGCCCTATCCCGTCGAGCTGACCATGGACGGCCCGGCCGCATCGGTGGAAGTGCTGGTGGACGGGCGGAGGGCCGGCACCATCCCAGGCCCCCCCTGGAAGGCCACCGTCAACCTCGGGCGCGGCCTCCTCCCCCACGAGATCGTCGCCCGCGCCCTCGACGCCCAGGGGCGCGAGGTCGGCCGGGCCCAGGAGTGGGCGAACCTGCCGCATCCGCTGACCCGCGTCGACATCGAGCTGGAGCGGGATGGGAACGATCCGCCGAAGGCCGCGAAAGTGCTCTGGAAGAACCTCGCTGGGGACAAGCTGCTCTCCCTCTCCCTCTCCTTCGACGGCCTGCCGGTGAAGCTCGACGCCCAAGGGCGGGGCGCGCTGCCGCCGCACGATTTGAAATCCCTCCACTTTCTCGCCGCGCAGGCGGACTTCGGCTCCGGCCGGTCCGTCCGCCGGGAGCTGGCCTACGGCGGCGAATACGGCAGCGAGGTGGCCACCGAGCTCACCGGCGTGCCCGTCCACGCCACCGGCAAACTGCCGCCGGCCGGCAAGCTCGGCGGCTGGTTCCTCACCGGCGGCAAGCCGCTCTCCGTCGACGCGGTCGAGGAGGGCCCCGCCCAGCTCTTCGTCATCAGCGCCGTCCCCGCCGAGGAGCTGGAGGCGAAGGCCGCCAAGCTCCGGCGCCTCACCTGGAATCTCGTCGGCGCGGGGGACGAGATCCTCTTCGTCCTCCCCTCGGCGCAGCGGATCGAGGGCTCCACGGAACGCTCGGACCTGTTCCCGATCTCGCCGCCCGTGCGCGCCGCCGTGGAGGGCGGGACCGACCTCTTCCAGACCCTGCGGCGGATGCCGACCTTCCTCCCGGACTCCTACCGGATCGCCGACGCGGTGGCCTCCGCCGGCCTGGCGGCGATGACCCAGAACCGCCGCCGCGCCGTGCTGCTGGTGCTCGCCGGCGAGGGGAACGACCGGAGCCTCTACGACCCGGCCACCGTCCGCCGCTTCCTCGCCGCGCTCCGGGTGCCGCTGTTCGTCTGGTACCTAGGCAGCCCGAAGCCCGGGTCCACGGCGGCGGCCTGGGGGGCCGAGGAGATCGTCCAGACCTGGCACGTCGCCGCCGCGGCGGAGCGCGTTCGCAAGGAGCTCGACTCGCAGCGGATTGTCATGGTCGACGGCCGCCACCTGCCGCAATCGATCGCGCTGTCGCCCGCGGCGACCGGGGTGGAGCTGGTCGGCGGCAGGCCTTGAGCCCCAGGAGTAGAGGCGAGCATTCTTCAGGTCTTCTGGAGTATTCTTCCAGCAATTCGAAGTGCTGGAGGCGCCCATGATCGTCTTCGTAACTCTGCTCCTTGGCCTCGCCTCGGGCGTCTACCCGATCGAGGTCACCGTCGACGGACCTGTCGCGGCGGTGGAATTCACGCTCGACGGCAAGCCGGCAGGCCGGATCTCGAAGGCTCCCTGGAAGACCGGGGTGAATCTGGGCGCCGACCTCCGTCCGCACCAGCTCGTCGCCCGGGCCCTCGATGGGCAGGGACGCGAGATCTCCCAAGCGTCGCAGTGGTTGAACCTCCCCCGTCCGCCGGCGGAGGCGGAGCTGGTCCTGGAGCAGGGGGAGGACGGCGCGCCAAAGAGCGTGCTGCTGAGCTGGCAGAGTGTCAACGGCGCCAGCCCCGCCGCGACAGAGCTGACCCTCGACGGCAAGCCGCTGCCGCTCGACGCCGATCACCGCGCGGCGCTCCCTCCGCGGGATCTCAAGGATCTGCACATGCTGGCGGCTGAGCTCCGGTTCCCTTCCGGCGTGCGAGCCCGCAAGGAGGTAGCCTACGGCGGCCAGTACGGCAGCGCGGTTTCGTCCGAGCTCACCGCGATCCCGGTCCGTCTCGGGGGCGCCGGACGTCTGCCGGCCCTCGACGAGGTGGGCCGCTGGTTCACCGCCGAGGGCTTGGCGGTCGCCGCCGACGCGGTCGAGGAAGGGCCGGGCAAGGTCACCGCAGTCTGCCTCCCCGCCAGCCTCGAGATCCAGAAGCGGCTGCTGCCGGGCGAGCAGAGGCCGTCGCCGCGCTACCGCAACGACATGCCGCTCGGACCGGAGGACAGCTTCCAGTTCCTCTCTCTCGGGGCCGACCCCTTTCATGACTCCCGCATCCCCGCGGACCTGTTCCAGCTCTACCCGGCCCTCTCGGCGGCGGACGGCGGCGTCTTCCACTTCCTGATCGATCCGCGGCTGCGGGGAGACCCGCCGCCGGTGGCCGCGCTGCGGATCGCGGACGCCGTGGCCGTAGCGGGCCTGCAAGCCGCCACCGAGAACCACCGCCGGGCCGTGATCCTGTTGCTGGGCAAGGACATCCTCGATTCCAGCCACTACAGCCCGGCGATCGTCCGCGAGTACCTGAGGGCGATCGGCGTCCCCCTGTTCGTCTGGAGCCTGCAGGGGAAGGAGACGGCCCTCGCCAAGTCCTGGGGACCGGTCGAGGACGTCTCCACCCGCGCCCGGCTGAGCGACGCCGTGCGCCGGCTGCGGGCCGAGCTCGACGCCCAGCACATCGTCTGGCTGGACGGCCGCCACCTTCCACAGTCGGTCGCGCTCTCGCCCGCGGCCACCGCCGCCCGCGTCGAGATCGCCGGCCGAGGGACGCAGTAAAAGGAGACCGCCGCCATGATCGCCTTCGTCACTCTCCTCCTCGGTCTGATTTCCGGCGTCTATCCGATCGAGGTCAAGGTCTCCGGTCCAGTGGCAGCGGTGGAGCTCAGCCTCGACGGCGGGACGCCGGAACGGATCGAGGCGCCGCCATGGGTCGGTCGCGTCGACCTCGGGTCGGGACTGCTGCCGCACCAGCTCGTCGCC
>DASWQX010000590.1:0-6123 GCA_036403495.1 Thermoanaerobaculia bacterium | reverse complement strand
GGGCTCAAGGGGAGCGTGCTGGTGACCGAGCAGCCCGACAAGCCCACCACGGCGGTGGGCGAGCTCGAAGTCCAGGACGGCGTCTACAAGGCGTATGGACAGGATCTGACGCTCGACCACGGCCGTCTGATCTTCGCCGGCGGACCGATCGACAACCCCGGGCTCGACCTCAAGGCCTTCCGCAAGGCGACGGACGGCACGGTGGCGGGGATCAACATCGCCGGCACGCTCAACGCGCCGCAGGCCACCCTCTACTCCGACCCGGCGATGGACGAGGGGAACGCCCTCGCCTACCTCCTCCTCGGCCACCCCCTCGGCCAGTCCTCGGCGCAGGAGGGGAACCTGGTCGCCAACGCCGCCACCTCGCTGGGGCTGAAGGGTGGGAACCTGGTGGCGAAGAAGGTCGCCTCCCGCTTCGGCCTGGAGGAGGCGAAGTTCGAGACCACCGGCGGCATCAAGGAGTCCTCGCTGGTGGTGGGCAAATACCTCTCGCCGCGCCTCTACGTCAACTACGGCGTCGGCCTCTTCTCGCCGATCAACACCTTCACCATCCGCTACCTCCTCGGCCGCGCCTGGAACGTCCAGGCCCAGCAGGGCGCCGCGGTGGGCGGCCAGGGCCAAGCGACCGGCGTGGACCTCCTCTACACCGTCGAGCGCGGCAAGGGAGGGGTCACTCCACCGCCGCCCAAGCAGGACCGCGGAGAGGATGTGAAGGGACCGACGGGGACGGGAGGATCGGGGGGATGAGCCGTTGCCCGGCGACGGATCGCCGGGCAACCTTGAGTGCCTTACTCAGTAACCAGTTGCTCGTCGGGCGGGGCATGTCACAACACCTCCTGGTCCCCGCCCCGCCCGGGCATAAATGCCCGGGCTACATTGGAAACGAAAAGCCGGCTGAAGCCGGCTCCGAAGTCAGAGCCGATCCTCCAGGAGCCGGGTTCACCCGGCTTTTCGGTT
Source organism: Thermoanaerobaculia bacterium (assembly GCA_036403495.1). Lineage (GTDB taxonomy): Bacteria > Acidobacteriota > Thermoanaerobaculia > Multivoradales > UBA5704 > DATARR01. The sequence goes on along the minus strand of DASWQX010000590.1, from coordinate 5,166 downwards.
GAAGCGTAGCCCGGGCATTCATGCCCGGGCGGGGGCGGGCAAGCTGACAACGTAGAACTAAGCCCAGCGCAGCCCTTCCTCCCCTGGCTCGGCGATGCCGAGGCGATCGAGGACGCGCAGGGTGTAGTGGTCGAGGAAGCGGCCGAGGTCCTCGCCGCCGATGTAGAAGGCCGGCACCGGCGGCAGGATCACCGCTCCGGCGTAGAGCAGGCGGCGCATGTTCTCGACGTGGACGAGGCTGTAGGGGGTCTCACGGAAGCCGAGCACCAGCGGCCAGCGCTCCTTGAGGGCGACCGCGCCGGCGCGATGGATCAGGGTGCGGGCCGAGCCGGTGGCCAGCGCGCCGAGGGTGCCGGCGCTGCACGGCAGCACCACAGAGCCGGTGAGCCGATAGGAGCCGGAGGCGATGGGCGCGTCGAGCTCGTTGTCGCGATGGACGACGACCTTCGCTCCCGCCTCGTCTCCGAGACCCGCCGCCGCCACGAGGTCGGCGCCGCCGGTCCGCTCCGGCCCCAGCTCGTGGCGGAGCACCTGGCTGGCCCCGGCCGAGACCACCAGATGGATGCGCTCGATCTCCGGGTGCGCGGCGAGCCGCCCGAGCACGTGCCGGGGGAGCAGCATTCCCGAGGCACCGGAGACGAGGAGGGCGAGGCGGTAGGCCATGAGTGGATCCTAGGGGGGTGCGCGGCGGAAAGCCACCCCGAGCTCGCGCGCACCCGCCGGAGAAAATCCCCGGCGAAGCGGGAGCAGTTCGCCGACAATCGGCTCCGCCTCACCGGCAATTCGGTAAAACTCCCCGGCAATTCGAACGAAGCCGCCGCCAATCGGAGACTTTTGCCGGTATATTTCTTCGGCCTTGCGGACAAATTGAGAAAATTGCCCGCGTAGCGGAAGCAAGTCGCCGGCAATCGGTTCTGGCAGGGCGTCAATCGGCGGCGCTACGCGTCGAATCGGCAGCGGCTTGCGGACAAATAGCGCGGCTGTGCCGCCCGCTATAGCGGAAAATCCAGGTTGTACACCCACCGTCCGTGCTGCACCGCCAGCAGCAGGCCGCCGCGGTCGAGGCCGCGCAGGACCTCGCGGCCGAGGGTCTCCAGTGAGTCGACCTGCTGGCCGTTGGCGCCGAGGATGACGTCCCCGGGGCGGAGCCCCTTCTGCTCGGCCGCCGAGCCGCTGGCCACCCGGCGGATGGCGAGGCCGCCGCGGACGGGCTCGACCGCCAGCCCCACCGACCGCTCCAGCACCTGCATCCCCAGGCCCTGCGGCGGATGCACGGCGCGCAGCCGCACCTTGAGCGTCTGGCCGCCGCGCCGCACCTCGGCGTCGACGGCGGTGCCGGCCGCAGCGGTGTAGAGCGCCGTGGTGACGTCCTCGCGCGCGGCGACCGGATGGCCGCCGATCGACGTGATCACATCCTTCTCGCGCAGGCCGGCCTCGGCGGCCGGCGAGTCCGGGGAGACCTTGAGCACCAGGGCGCCGCGGCGGACGGACCCCAGGCCGTAGCGCCGCGCCAGCTCGGGATCGACGCTCACCAGGCGGGCGCCGGTCCAGAGCGGTTGCAGCTCGCCGAAGCGGAGGAGGTCGTCGACCACCCGGCGGGCGCGGTCGGCGGGGATGGCGAAGCCGATCCCGGTGGCTCCCGAGATGATGGCGCTGTTGATGCCGATCACGTCGCCGCGGATGTTGACCAGTGGCCCCCCGGAGTTGCCGGGGTTGATCGAGGCGTCGGTCTGCAGGAAGTCGGTGAACAGCCGCTCCCCCCGCTCGGACGGGACGGTGCGGCCGACCGCCGAGAGCACTCCGGTGGTCACCGTGTTCGACAGGCCGAAGGGGTTGCCGATGGCGATCACCGACTCGCCGATCATCAGGTCCGAGCTGCGGCCGAGGGGGAGCGCCGGCAGGCCGCTCGCCTTGACCTTGAGCACGGCGATGTCGGCGTCGCGGTCCGAGCCGAGCAGGTCGGCCTCGATCTCGCGGCCGTCGAGCAGGGTGACGGTGATCCGCGAGGCCCCTTCGATGACGTGGGCGTTGGTGACCACGATGCCGTTGCGGTCGATGACGAAGCCCGAGCCGAGCGACTGCGCCTGGCGCTCGGTGCCGAGGCCGAACATGCCGAAGAAGGGGTCGGCGTCGCGCACCGTCGACTCGGCGGAGATGTTGACCACCGCCGGCGCGATCTTCTCGACCACCGCCACGACGGGGGTGCGGCGGGCGGCCTGGGGAGTCTGCGCGACGGCGGCGTGCGGAGAGAAGGTAAGGAAAAGCGTCAATGAAACTGTGGAAATCGTGGTGCGTAGTCTCATGGCCCGTAGGGTAATATGGGTTTCCCCTTCCGGGGAATCACCCTTTAAGGAGGTTCAGCAACGTGCACGTCCGAAGAATCGCTCTGCCGCTCTGCGGCCTGCTGGCCCTGGCGACCGCGGCCGGCGCGGCCACGGCCCCCGGGAAAGCGGCGGCTTCCGGGGAGGTCTTCCCCTTCAAAGTCTACCGCCAGACCCTCGACAACGGCATGAAGGTGCTGGCCGTCCCGTACGACAGCCCGGGGACGATCGCCTACTACGTCGTGATGCGCACCGGCTCCCGCGACGAGGTCGAGGCCGGGCACAGCGGCTTCGCCCACTTCTTCGAGCACATGATGTTCCGCGGCACGGAGAAGTACTCGAAGGATGCCTATACGGACGTCCTCAAGCGGCTGGGCGCCGATTCGAACGCCTTCACCGCCGACGACGAGACGGTCTTCCACATGATCGCGCCGGCGAGCCAGTTGCCGCTGATCATGGACATCGAGTCCGACCGCTTCAAGAACCTGAAGTACGACCAGGACGCCTTCCGCACCGAGGCGCTGGCCGTCTACGGCGAGTACAACAAGACCGTTTCGAACCCGGCCCAGCCGATGTTGGAGAAGCTCCACGACCTCGCCTTCGAGAAGCACACCTACAAGCACACCACGCTCGGCTTCGTGGCCGACATCAAGGCGATGCCCGGCTACTACGACTACAGCATCCAGTTCTTCAACCGCTTCTACCGGCCGGAGAACGCCACGCTGCTGATCGTCGGCGACGTCAATCCCGACAGCGCCTTCGCCCTGGCGAAGAAGTCCTTCGGCGATTGGAAGAAGGGGTACAAGCCGGCGGACATCCCCGTGGAGCCGCCGCAGACGGCGCGGAAGACGGCGACGATCGACTGGCCCAATCCGACCCACCCGTTCGTGATGATCGGCTACCACGTCCCGGCCGACGTTTCGACTTCGATCGACACGGCGACGCTCGACCTCGTCGGGGAGTTCCTGTTCAGCGAGTCGGCGCCGCTCTACCAGGACTTGGTGGTCAAGAACCAGTGGGTCGACTTCATTCAGGGCGGAACCAGCTCCAGCCGTGATCCCGGACTGTTCACGGTGCTCGCGCGAGTGAAATCCGACGAGCTGGTCCCCAAGGTCCAGGAGACCATCGGCCGCTACATCCACGACCTCCAGACCAAGCCGGTCGACGCCAAGGCACTGGACCGGATCAAGTCGCACCAGCGCTACGCCTTCGAGCTGGGGCTCGACACACCGGGAAACGTCGCGGCCCAGGCCGCCGAGGCGATCGCGGTCGAAGGCGACACCGACGCCCTCAATCAGCGCTTCGCGACCTATCAGAAGGTGACGCCCGCCGACATCCAGCGAGTCGCCGCCAAGTACTTCCAGTCCCAGAACGAGACCGACGTGACTCTGTCCCACAAGGCGGCCGCGGCCGCCGCCCCGGGCACGCAGGGAGGTGCGCACCATGATTGATCCCAGTCGGAACCCTACGCGGGCGGGGCTCCTGTTCGCCGCCGCCCTCGGCCTTCTCGCGCTGCCGGCCGCCGCCAGCCCCATCGAGGTAGTCGCACTCCCCAACGCTTCCTCACCTCTGGTGGCGCTCCGCCTCCAGTTCGACGTCGGCTCGATCCACGATCCCGCCGGCAAGGAGGGCCTCGCCACGCTGACGGCGCTGATGATCGGCCAGGCGGGCACGCAGAAGCGCTCCTATACCGACCTGGTCGAGGCCCTCTACCCGATGGCCGCGTCGATCGACAGCGCCACCGACCGCGAGGTGACCGCCATCGGCGGCACCGTCCACCGCGACACGCTGGCCGCCTACACGGCGCTCCTCGAGGAGGCGATGCTCAAGCCCGGCTTCTCGCAGGAGGATTTCCAGCGCAACAAGGACCAACTCAGCGCCACGCTCTCCAGCTCCCTGCGCAGCAACGACGAATCGCTCGGTCTCGAGCTGCTCCAGCAACAGATCTTCAAGGGGCATCCCTACGGGCATTCGCCCCTCGGCACCGTGGAGGGGCTCCAGCACATCACCCTCGACGACGTGAAGACGTTCTACCGCGAGCACTACACGCAGGCCAACCTGACCCTCGGCGTCGCCGGCGGCTATCCGGCCGACTACGTCGCCCGTCTGACCCGCGACCTCGCGGCGCTTCCCGCCGGCCGGAAGGAGCGGCGGGAGCTGCCGCCGGCGCCCAAGGTCGAGGGGCACAACTTCACCCTGGTCGAGAAGCAGACCGGCTCGGTGGGGATCAACTTCGGCTATCCGCTGCCGATCACCCGCGCCGACGCCGACTACTACCCGCTGATGGTGGCCAACAGCTTCCTGGGCGAGCACCGCACGATGAACGGCCGGCTGATGAACGAGCTGCGGGAGGCGCGCGGCCTGAATTATGGCGACTACTCCTACATCGAGTTCCTGCGCACGCCGCCGCGCGTCTCGACGCCGCCTCCGGGCGTGCCGCGCCGCGAGCAGTACTTCTCGGTCTGGATCCGGCCGGTGGTGCCGGGTGACGCGCAGTTCGCGCTGCGCGCCGCCCTCTACGAGATCCAGCGGCTGCGCGACGAGGGGATGACGGAGGCCGACTTCAACCTCAGCCGCGACTTCGTCCTCAACTACTCGAAGCTCTGGGCGCAGAGCCTGGACGAGCGCCTCGGCTTCACCATGGACAGCAAGTTCTATGGCATGCCCTACTACATCGACGAGATCCAGACCCGCCTGAAGAGCCTCACCGTGGCCGACGTCAACGCGGCGATCAAGAAGTACCTGAGCACCGACAATTACGACGCGGTGCTGGTCACCGCGAACGCCCAGCAGCTCAAGGAGACCCTCCAGAAGGACGAGCCCAGTCCGAAGACCTACAACAGCC
>DASWQX010000589.1:0-2263 GCA_036403495.1 Thermoanaerobaculia bacterium | reverse complement strand
GAAGCGGCAAGTCCTCCCTGGCCCGCGCCGGCCTCGTCGCCGCCCTCAAGCGCGGCGAGATCCCGGGCAGCGACGCTTGGCCGGCCGCCATCTGCAAGCCCGGCGCGCAGCCGCTCGAAAGCCTCGCCATCGCGCTCGCGGGAGCGGCCCGCCTGGGCGATTCCCCCTCAGCCGTCCTCAACCTGATCCGCGACCTCGGGACGAACCCGAGCCTGCTCCACCTCACCACTCGCCTCGCCCTGCGCGACGCCCCCGCCGACCGGCGCCTCGTCGTGCTCGTGGACCAGTTCGAGGAGGTCTTCACCCTCTGCCCCGACGAAGCCCAGCGTCAGGCGATCATCGCCAACCTCCTCCACGCCGCCACGGCCGCCGACGGCCAGACCGTGATCGTCCTCACCCTCCGCGCCGATTTCTACGGCCGCTGTGCCGCCTACCCCGACCTCGCCACGGCCGTCTCGGACCGCCAGTCGCTCGTCGGCCCCATGACCCGCAACGAGCTGCAAAGCGCCATCGAGCGCCCCGCCTACCTCGCCGGCTGCGAGCTCGAAGGAGGCCTCACCGACCTTCTCCTGAACGAAGTCGAATCCCAACCCAACTCCCTGCCGCTCCTTGAGCACGCCCTGCTCCAGATCTGGCAGCGGCGGGAGGGTGGGCGGCGGCTGACGATCGCCGCCTACCGCGAGATCGGCGGCGTGGCCGGGGCTCTGGAGAAGCACGCGGAGGAGGTTTACTCCGGGTTTACCGAGGAGGAGAAGGAAGCCTGCCGCCTGATCTTTCTACGGCTGGTGCAGGTGGACGAGCAGGGACGGGCGACGAAGCGGCGGCTTGGTCTTGAGGAGCTTTCAGGCGCGGGCGTCGTCTCTCGTCTGACGGATGCTAGGCTGCTGACGACCGATCAGGAAAAGCAGCCGACTGTTGAGTTGGCGCACGAGGCGCTGCTGGCCAACTGGGATCGGCTCAAGAAATGGATCGGGGACGACCGGGACGCGTTGCGCACCCGGAGGCGCCTGGACGAGGCGGTGGCTGAGTGGTTGGACAGGGATCGCGATTCTTCCTTTCTGCTCGAAGGCGGTCGCTTGGTCCAGGCGGAGGAGTGGGCGGCGGGGCATCCGGGGGAACTGGGTTCGGGAGCGAAGGAATTAATCGCCGCGAGTATTGCCGCACGGGACCAGGAGCGTCAGCGCGAGTTGGATCAGGCCAAGGCTCTCGAAGAGGAACAGCGGCGGCGGGCGGACGCCGAGCATCAGCGGGCCGAAGAACAGGGAGGGGCCCGTCGTCGACTGCGAAAATGGACGATCGTTTCCATTATGGCCGCAGCCGTAGCGATTGCCGCCGCCGGAACCGCTCTGTATCTAAAGCATATCGCCGACCAACAGCGGAGCGTCGTCGTTGCCAGCGACTTGGCTGCCAACTCCGCGTTGCTCACTCAGCGGGACTCTGCTCTTGGATTGCTGTTGTCCATCAAAGCCGTCCAACTGGCTAAATTTGGTGGCCAGCCTCACCTTCCATCTGCGGAGGAAGCCCTGAGAGACAATCTGAGTGCCTTTCGGGGCTCTCCCCTTTCGACGGGCCGAGTTCGGGCCGTCGCCGTAAGCTCGGACCGACGTTGGCTGGCCGTCGATGGCACCGACGGAGCTATCTCACTGTGGAACCTAGGCGACAAAGGTCCTGTTATTAGCCTAAAAATTGAAGGTAAACTCCCGAGCCCTTCCGCGGAACAGATGGCAGTCAGCAAGGGTGGCGAATGGCTTCTCACCGGAGACGAAGAGGAAACCGTTCTCCATAGATTGGATACGAATCAACGGCAGCAAGCTACGATTTTCTTTAAGGGAGAAGATTGGCTCCTCGGCAGTGATCCTTTCAGCCCGGATGGTACCAAGCTACTTACAAGACAGGAGAGTGATACCTGGGTCCTTCGGGCCCTGGTGAACCCCTATCGAACTATCTCCATCTTGAAAATCCGGCCAAGCTCCCTAGCCTTCAGCCCCGACGGGCATTGGCTGGCGGCACTTGAAGCAGGCAAACTTTCGGTATGGGACCTCGCCATGCCGACTCCAGATCACAAATCCTACGCTTCTGGAAACGAAAAGCTGCAGGCTCTCACTTTTAGCTCGGACTCTCAGTGGGTGGTGGCGGCAGAACTGGGGAAAGACGGTGCCGTCCAAGCGTGGAGACTGGACAGGCCCTCAAGCATGGGGGCACCCGTCAGCTTCAGCCGACAATCCTGCAAATGGAGTGAACCTGAAGCCCCGATCTGGGAGGA
>DASWQX010000588.1:0-2519 GCA_036403495.1 Thermoanaerobaculia bacterium | reverse complement strand
GCGGTGCGCCACGGCATGCGGCTGGGTTTCGAGGAGCCCTTCCTGTTCAAGCTGGTGCCGGTGCTGGGCGAGGTGATGGAGGGGGCCTACCTGGAGCTGGGGGCCACCCGCCAGGCCTCGATGGCCACCATCAAGGCCGAGGAGGAGAAGTTCCTCTCGACCGTCGCCACCGGCGCGCGGCAGGTGCAGGAGGAGATCGAGCGGCTCCGGCCGCAGGGGATCTCGGCGCTGCCGGGGCCGATGGTCTTCCGCCTCTACGACACCTACGGGCTGCCGCTGGAGGTGATCCGCGAGATCGCCGAGGAGGAGCGCTTCCAGATCGACGAGGCCGGCTTCAGCGAATCGCTGGAAGCTCAGCGCGAACAGTCGCGCAAGGCGACGGCCGAGGTGCAGAACCGCCTCTCCGCCCTGCGCGAGGTGCTGCGCGGCCACGCCGACCTCACCGCTACCCAGTTCGAGGGGTACGAGCGGACCGAGATGATCGACACGCCGGCCGAGGTGGTGCGCCTCGCCACTTGGCGGGAGGGGGCGCCGGTGCGCGTCTCCATCCTGCAGAAGGGGCAGGTAGGGGTCGTCATCCTCGATCAGACCGTCTTCTACGCGGAGTCGGGCGGCGAGGTGGGGGATACCGGCGAGCTGATCTGGGACGGCGGGCGCGCGCGGGTGGTGGACACGCAGAAAGACCAGAGCGGCATCTTCTTCCACTTCGTCGAGGTGGAGGAGGGGAGCCTGGCGCGCCACATCCCGGTCCAGCTCAAGGTGGATCACGACCGGCGGCTCTCCATCCAGCGCAACCACACGGCAACCCACCTGCTGCAGGCGGCCCTGCGCCTGGTGCTCGGCAAGAGCGTGCGCCAGGCGGGGTCGATGGTGGCGCCGGACCGCCTGCGCTTCGACTTCACCTATCACCGCGGCATGTTCCGCCAGGAGTGGGAGCAGACCGAGGACATGGTCAACGAGTGGATCCGCCGCTCGGTGCAGACCGAGTTCGTCTGGCGCAGCTACCAGGAGGCGATCGCCGCCGGCGCCATGGCCCTGTTCGGCGAGAAGTACGGCGAGCGGGTGCGGACGGTGAACGTCCCCGGCTTCAGCCTCGAGCTCTGCGGCGGCTGCCACGTGCGCAACACCGGCGAGATCGGCCTCTTCCTGATCGACTCCGAGCGCGGCGTCGCCTCGGGCGTGCGGCGGATCGAGGCGGTGACCGGCACCTACTCGCTCGACGAGGTCCGCCGCCAGCGCTCGACCTACGGCGAGCTGGTCGCCCGGCTGGGCATCCGCTCCGGCGACTACGACCAGCAGCTCCAGAAGGCCGACCAGCTCCGCCAGCGGCAGAGCGAGCTGGAGTCCGAGATGCGCAAGCTGCGCATGCAGCTCGTCTCGGGGACGGTCTCTCCGGCGGGCGACGAGGAGCTGCTGGTGGAGGGCATCCGCGTGCTCATCCGCGAGGTGCCGCCGGCGCCGGCCAACGAGCTGCGCGACATGGCCGACGCCCTGCGCTCCAAGCTCGGCTCGGGCGTGGTGGTGATCGGCACCCGCAGCGAGGGGAACGTCAGCCTGGTCGCCTCGGTGTCCAAGGACCTGACCGGCCGCGTCAAGGCCGGCGACCTGGTCAAGAAGCTCTCGGCCATCGTGGGCGGCGGCGGCGGCGGACGCCCCGACTTCGCCCAGGCCGGCGGCAAGGACCCCGAGAAGCTGCCGGAGGCCCTGGCCGCGGTCGAGGCGGCTGTGCGCGAGCAGTTGGCGAGATAGGGCCGCCCGGGCGGCGGAAGCGGGACGTTGGCGGCCTGCGACCTCACCCTCGGTCCCTCTCCTAAAGGAGAGGGAGGGCCCAACGGAGATCGCATCGCAGTCGCCCCCCTTCTCCTTCAGGAGAAGGGCCGGGGATGAGGTCGCAGGCCACGAAGGCCAATCGAAGCGTGTATAGCGCCCGGGGCTTTGCAATCTCCCGCTTCTCGACTAAGATACCCTCGCCAGAAGTAACCAACGAAGGGATTGCGATGAGAACGGGCACCCGCGTCCTCGCCTGGATGGTCCTCACACTGAGTCCCGCGCTCGCCGCGGCGAACCAGGTGCGCGTCGTCATCGGAGCGAACGGCCGCCAAGTCATCCTGAACGAGAATCCGGTCCAGCACGCGCGCCGGATGTCGACGAAGCTCGTCGACCTGCCGGACACCAACCTGGAGCCGATGATCGCGCGGCACAGCGATGCCCAGAACCTCGACCCCAAGCTGGTGCGGGCCCTGATCCAGGCCGAGTCGGGATACAACGTCAAGGCGGTCTCGAACAAGGGCGCCATCGGGCTGATGCAGCTCATGCCGGACACGGCGAGCGAGCTCAACATCAGCAACCCCTACGATCCGGACCAGAACATCAAGGGCGGCACGATGTACCTCCGCCAGATGCTCGACCACTTCGCCGGCAAGGTGGAGCTGGCCATCGCCGCCTACAACGCCGGTCCCGGCGCGGTGGAGAAGCACGGCGGCATCCCCCCCTTCGCGGAGACCCGCGACTACGTGAAG
>DASWQX010000587.1:0-3389 GCA_036403495.1 Thermoanaerobaculia bacterium | reverse complement strand
CGGGTCTACGTCAGGTGCCGCAGGCACCGCGCGACCGTCTCCTTCAGCTCCGAGCGCTGCACCACCAGGTCGAGAAAGCCGTGCTCGAGGAGGAACTCGCTGCGCTGGAACCCCTCGGGGAGGCTCTGGCGGATGGTCTGCTCGATCACCCGCGGGCCGGCGAAGCCGATCAGCGCGCCCGGCTCGGCGATGTTGAGGTCGCCCAGCATGGCGAAGGAGGCGGTCACGCCGCCGGTCGTGGGATCGGTCAGCAGGGAGATGTAGGGGAGCCGCGCCGTGCGCAGGCGGGCGAGCGCGGCGGAGATCTTCGCCATCTGCATGAGGGAGAGCACCCCCTCCTGCATGCGGGCGCCGCCGGAGGCGGAGACCACGATCAGCGGCCACTTGCGCTCGGTGGCGCGCTCGGCGGCGCGGGTGATCTTCTCGCCGACCACCGAGCCCATCGAGCCGCCCATGAAGCGGTATTCCATCACCGCCATCACCACCGGGATCTCCTCGATAGTCCCCTGGACGACGAGCACCGCGTCGCGCTCGCCGACCGCCTGCTGGTAGCTCTTGAGGCGGTCGCGGTAGCGCTTGGTGTCCCGGAAGTTGAGCGGATCGACGGGGGAGATGCCGCTGAACAGCTCGCGCGGCTGGGGATCGTCGAGGAGCAGGGCGACGCGGGCGCGGGCGTCGATCCGGAAGTGATAGCCGCACTTCGGGCAGACCTTCAGGTTGCGGTCGAGATCGCGCGAGTAGACGATCTCCTTGCACCCCTCGCACTTCAGCCAGAGCCCCTCGGGCACGGTGCTGCGCGGCCGGTCCATGCGGACTGGCTTGGGCTTCTTGGTCTTACGGAACCAGGCCATGATGAAAGATTCGGCTTTCGGGCGGTGCGGCGACCGGCCTCAGCCGGTGGCGGGAGGACCGTTCGGAATCCAGAAAGGAAAACCGGTCCCGGACGGGACCGGCGCACGCCCTGCGCCGGAGCTCAGGCCTCGGCGCCCTGACCCTCTTCGGCTTCGAGGTCGTTGTGGACGCCGAGCCGCATGCAGGCCGCGTCGTACATCTGGCGGGAGGCCTTCTTGGCGTTCTGAAGCTCGGCGAGGCGATCCTTCACCTTCGCCAGCTCCTCCTCGATCAGGCGATCGAGCTCCTCCATCTCCTGCCGGGTCACGGCGAGCGTATTCTCGTAGAACTTTCGTTGCTGGTCGCTGAGGCTCATCGTTTCCTCTTCCTCCGAATCGCGAGGCCATCCGGCCGGCTCATGACTCGATCATTGGACTGGATCATAGTTTGAAAGGAATTCTCAGGCGGGTCCACATCTTGACCCGGACTCCGTCTTTCGTCGCGGGCTTGTAGTGCGCGGAACGCGCCGCCGCGAGGGCTGCTTCGTTCAGGCCGGCCTTCTGCTTGATCGGCTCCGCCATCCGCACTTCCTGCACCTGGCCGTTCTCATCCACCAGAATCGAAACGACTACGGTCCCCTCGACCCGCAGCTTTCTGGCCATCGGAGGATACTCCGGTTTCGGAGCGCTGACAAGTTGAGGCGGGGAGACTCCGGGACCGGCGTCGACCAGCTCGCCGACCTTGGTGCGGGGAGCTTCGGGCTTCGGCGGCTCGGCGGCGGGCGGCTTCTCCGGAGCCTTCGCGGGCTCCGGCTGCGGCACCGGCGCGGGCGGCGGCGACGCCTCGGCGGGGGCGGGCCGAGGTGCCGGCGGCTCTGCGGCCGAGGTGGCGGTGACGGGCGCCGGCACCCCCTTGGACGCCGCGAGCGGCGGCGGGTTCGCGGCCTTGGCGGCGGCCACCTGCTTCTCGAGGTCCTTGAGCTGCTGCTCCTTCTTGAGCCGCATCTCGGCTTCCTTGGCGGCGAGCTGCTGGTCCATCATCGCCTTGATGTCGGGAGTGCCGGCCGCCGGCGCCGCGGTCGAGCCGGCCGCGGGCGCGGCGACCGTCCCCGGCGCGGTCCCGGGCGCCGCTGCCGGCGGCGTCTGCGGCGCCGCCGTCGCCGAGGCCGGAGGGGGAGGCGGCGCGGTGCTCTTGCGCCGGTTCAGGATGATGAAGGTGAGGACGGCAATCACGATCAGGGCCGCGATGGCGGCATAGAGCAGCGTGCGGCTCTTGCGCCCCCCTTCCTCCTCGACGGCCACGACGCCGAGAGGGGCCACCGCCTCGATCGCCTCGTCGGGAGCCGCAGGATAGGGGGGCGGCGGAATAGCAGCCGGCGGAGCGGCGAGCCCGGAGGGCCAGGAGGAGGGCGCCTCCGGCATCGCGGTGGCGGCCACGGCCGGCTCGTAGCGGCCGACGGGATCGGGCGCCAGGATCCGCTGGATGAACAGGGCGAGATCGGTCGGGCCGGTCGACGGGGAGACCGCCGCCAGCGCCGCGTCCAGCGCCTGCTTCATCTCGCCGGCGCTCTGGAAGCGGTCCTTCGGCTCGATGGCCAGCGCGCGGGCCACGATCTCGTCCACCTCGCGGGGAATCGAGGGGTCCACCTGCCGCGGCGTGCGGGTGTGCCCCTGGCGCACCGATTCGAGCACGGAGATCTCGCTCTCGCCGGTGAACAGACGCTCGCCGGTGACCATCTCGAAGAGCACCGCGCCGAGGGAGAAGAGGTCGGAGCGGGCGTCGACGGGGCGCCCCCAGGCCTGCTCGGGGGACATGTATTGGAGCTTCCCCTTGAGCGCTCCCATCTGCGTCTGGCTCGCCTTGGAGACCGCCTTGGCGATGCCGAAGTCGCAGAGCTTGACGTCGCCGTCGCCGGTGAGCAGGACGTTCTGCGGCGAGACGTCGCGGTGGACCAGCCCCAACTCGCGGTCCTCGAAGTCGCGCTTGCGATGGGCGTATTCGAGCGCGCTCGCCAGCCGCGACGCGATCAGCAGGCCGAGGCCGAGCGGCAGCATCAGCCCCTTGCGGCGGGCGGAGTTGAGCAGCGACCGCAGGTCCTTGCCGTCGACGTACTCCATGGCGATGTAGTAGTCGCGCCCCATCTTGCCCAGGTCGTAGATATGGACGATGTTGGGATGGGAGAGCTGCGCCGCGAGCTTCGCCTCGTCGATGAACATCCCCACGAACTCGGCGTTGTCGGTCATGTGGGGGAGGATGCGCTTGATGGCGACCGTCTTCTGGAACCCCTCGACCCCGCGCATCCGCGCCTTCCAGACCTCCGCCATGCCGCCGACCGCGATCCGTTCGAGCAGCGTGTACTGGCCGAAGCGCTCGCCGGGCTGATCGCTCCCCTCGTCGCTGAAGACGGGGATGCGCTGGGTGGCGGCCTCGTTGACCGCCAGCGCGGCCACCGACACTCCGGTGGGGACCGGCGGCGGCGGGATTTCCACAGGAGGCGCGGGCGGTGCGGGTGGCGGCGGCACGAACGCGAGAGGCGGCGGCGGGGCCGGTGGCGCCTG
>DASWQX010000586.1:0-3398 GCA_036403495.1 Thermoanaerobaculia bacterium | reverse complement strand
ATGGGACTTGTCATACGAATGGCAGGACGCCGAGTGGATGAAGAGCCGCGCCAAACGCAACGCTCTCGATGCGCCGATGTCCGTGTACGAAGTGCACATCGGATCCTGGCGCCGCGTGCCACACGAGCACAACCGCCCGCTCGGCTATCGCGAGCTCGCACATCAGCTTGGCGACTACGTCACCGAAATGGGCTTCACGCACGTGGAGTTCCTCCCCGTGATGGAGCACCCGTTCTACGGCTCCTGGGGCTATCAATCGCTCGGATATTTCGCGCCCACCAGCCGCTACGGCACGCCGCAGGACCTGATGTATCTGATCGATTATCTGCACCAGCAGGGGATCGGCGTCATTCTGGATTGGGTCCCCTCGCACTTCCCGGGCGACGAGCACGGCCTCGCCTTCTTCGACGGCACCCACCTCTACGAGCACGCCGATCCGCGCAAGGGCTATCACCCCGACTGGTCGAGCTACATCTTCAACTATGGCCGCAACGAGGTGCGGAGCTTCCTGATCAGCAGCGCCCTCTTCTGGCTGGAGACCTACCACGCCGACGCGCTGCGGGTGGACGCCGTCGCCTCCATGCTCTATCTCGACTACTCGCGCAAGGAGGGGGAGTGGATCCCCAACGAGCACGGCGGCCGTGAGAACCTGGAGGCGATCTCGCTGCTGCGCGCGATGAACCAGGAGGTCTACGCCAGCTTTCCCGACGCGCAGACGATCGCCGAGGAGTCGACCGCCTGGCCGATGGTGTCGCGGCCGATCTACGTCGGCGGCCTCGGCTTCGGTTACAAGTGGGACATGGGGTGGATGCACGACACCCTCGACTATCTCGCCAACGATCCGATCCTCCGCAAGTTCAATCACAACAAGATCACCTTTCGATCGATGTATGCCTTCAACGAGAACTTCGTGCTGCCGCTCTCGCACGACGAGGTGGTGCACCTCAAGGGATCGCTGGTCAACAAGATGCCGGGCACCCCGTGGCAGAAGCTCGCCAACCTCCGCCTGCTCTACGGCAACATGTTCGCCCAGCCGGGCAAGAAGCTCCTGTTCATGGGGGCGGAGCTGGCGCAAGCTCGCGAGTGGAACCACGACGCCGAGCTGAGCTGGGAGCTGCTCGACGATCCCGCCCACGCCGGCATCGCCCGCTGGCTGGCGGACCTCAACCGCCTCTATCGCGACGACCCCGCGATGCACGAGCTCGACTGCAACCCCGGCGGCTTCGAATGGATCGACGGCTCGAACGCCGACCAGAGCGTCATCGCCTTCCTTCGGCGCGGCAAGCCGCCGGCCGAACCGATCGCGATCGTTTTCAACTTCACGCCGGTGCTGCGCGAGCCCTATGACATCGGCGTTCCGGGCGGCGGATTCTGGCGGGAGCTGCTCAACAGCGACGCTCCCGAGTACGGCGGCAGCGGCAAGGGGAATAGCGGAGGCGTGGAGGCGTCGCTGAAGCCGATGCACGGCAAGACCCATTCGATCTCACTCCTGCTGCCGCCGCTCGGCGTGCTCTTCCTGAAGCGGGACGCGCCGGAGGAATATGTGACGGCCCAGCCGGCTGCCGCGGCCGAAGAGGAGTCGGCGGCGGCGGACGATCCGGACGAAATTCCTTTCGAATAGTCTACTTTGCGGCTTCGGCGTCCGCCTTGTCCGCAATGTAATAGCGGGCAAGCACATTGGTGTCGAGCCCGATCATGATTTCAGCAGGCTGGCGGGGTCGAAATCCGGGGGCACGGCGCGCTTGCGGCTAGTCAGCATGCCGAACCCGCTGGCCGGCGCCTCGGCGGGCGAGCTACGCACGCGAAGCTCCACATGATCGCCCACCAGGGAAATCTCGAGCCGGCTGCCCTGCCGGATGCCCAGTTGCTGCCGCACCGGCTTGGGGATGGTAATCTGACCTTTGCTGGTGACAGACGTGATTGCCATGCAGGCCTCCTTGGACTACCGGGTGAGAAAATAGCACACCGGGCGCCAGGGCAACCCTGATGGCTGGCGGCCGATCGGGAGGGCGAGCGTCATGCCGGCCTTCGTGTTCTCCTGCCGGTCATCGTTCTCCCGGCCGCCCACGGCCACGTCCTCCGTGACCTTGCCGTCGCGGAAGCACACGACATAGCCGGTCTGGGTCGCCAGCCAGGATGCCCCCTTCCGGAGCCGCGACGAGAGCCGTGATGCGATTCGACGGCAACCCCGCCAGGGTGGCGAGGTCCAGGACCGCCGGTTGGAACTCGGGTATGCGGCCAATCTGACAAAGTAGTTCTCCACCGGGCTGTCGCCCGACCCCGGGGGATGAAACCGGCCCGAGTTTCTTCGTAGAACTAAGGACGGCAGTCCGTTCGGGTAGAGTCTCGGCATGCGATGCGGTCGAGGTCCATGCCGAGCGGCTCTGAGCGCACTCTTCGCTCTGGCGGCTGGGAGCGGGAGCGCCTCAACGCCTCCGGCCGATCTCTCGCCCGGCGCCACGCTGGAGCGCGCCGTCGCCGCCGAAGAATCCCAGCGGTTCAACAGCACGCTGACCGTCGGCAAGATCTACCGGCTGACCGTCGAACTGCGCGGAATCCATCTCGTCGCCGGCGTGCGCGGTCCGGACGGCCTGACGATCGCGGTGGTCGATTCGCCGCTGGACCGCTGGGGGAGCGAGATCGTCCTCCTCCGTCCCGCCGTTTCGGGCTCCTTTCAGATCGAGGTCCGCGCCGAGACGAAGGGCGTCGGACCCGGCCGTTGCGCCCTCCGTCTGGAGGAAATCCCCGAATCCACCTCTGGCCTGTCTGAGATGACCGAGGCCGGTTCGATTCTGCGCCGCGAGCCCACCGGCAGCTTCGAGAAAATCCTGGTGGCGTTCCAGGCGGCGCGCGGCCACTTCCAGGCCGCCGGGGACCGTCCGGACGAGGCGGAGGCGATCAACGACATCGCCGCGGTCACCCATCGCCTGGGCAAACAGAAGCAGGCCGTGGAGCTCTACCGCGAGGCGATCGCGCGCTGGCACGAGTTGGACCGCCCTGAGCGCGAGATGGCGGCCTGGAACGATCTCGGGCTCACGGAGTGGGAGCTGAGCGAGCCTCCCGCCGCCGGTGAGGCGTTCGCCCGAGCCCTCGACATCGCCCGCCGCCTCGACCTGGCCTATCCGCAGGCCGACCTGCGCAACAATCAGTGCCTGGTCCTCCACGCGAAAGGCGAGATCCAGTCGGCTCTCGCCTGCTACCGCGAGGCCCTGGCGCTATACCATCAGCTCGGCGAGACGCGCGACGAGGCCACGGCGCTCAACAATCTGGGTTTCGCCGAATTCGGCCTCGGCGAGCCGCGGCCGGCCGAGGAGAGCTACGGCCGAGCGCTGGCGATCCGCCGCGCCACCGGCGACCTGCCGAGCCGCGTCGCCGACAATTTCTTCTGGCTGGGCCGC
>DASWQX010000585.1:0-1532 GCA_036403495.1 Thermoanaerobaculia bacterium | reverse complement strand
CGAGCGCCTTCGCTCTCAGCCCGGTCCGCAGCGCCGGCGCGGAGGCGGCGAGGAGGCTCCGCAGGTGGAGCTCGCCGGAACGGAGCAGAGCCGGCTGGCCGCTCCGGTCGAGCACCTGATGCTCGACGCCCGGGATCGCCCGCGCGGTGACGCCGCCGTGCGGCTCCCCCGCGTCCTCGCGCAGTGGAAAGAAGGTGGTCCAGAGGCCGCCGGCCGGGCCCGCGTAGAGGCCGGTGATCCGCGCCTCCGGAAAGCAGCGCGCCAGCTCCTCGGCCAGGCTTCCGCACTGTTTCTCGCCGCTCAGGAGGATATTGCGTGGCCCTCGGAGGCGCGGTTCGCCGGCGCAGCGCGCCAGCAGCTCCCCCAACAGGTTCTGGGCCAGCGGGGTCGGCAGATCCCAGACCGTGATCGCCGGCGCCAGCAGCCGTTCCGTCAGGAGCGCTGTGCTCTTCAGGTCTTCCGCGTCGGGGATCTCGACGCTGCCGCCGGCGCTCAGCACGCCGAGCATGTCGTAGAGCTGTTCGCTCGCGCCCAGGCCGGGCGACAGCAGGCAGCGATCGTCCGGACCGATCCCGCAGCGGCCGTTGAGCCATTGGAAGAGGCTCACCAGCTCCGCGTGGGTCACAAGGGAGGGCGATCGGCTGCCCTCGCGGCCGTCGACGAGGACGCAGGCCGTTTCTCCCCCTTCTGGGAGCAGGGGAGCGGCTGCCGGCGGCGCGCCGGCCGGGGCGGCTTCGGCCTGGACCGCGATCTGGAAGGACAGGCGATCCACGGTCACGATGTGCCGGAGCCCGTCCGGACCCGCCGTCAGCCGTTGCAGGTCGGCGACGTGCTCCGGCTGGCAAAGGATGCACGGGCTGTCCAGGGCCTCCAGGATGCCGCCGAGCGGGCCGCCGCGGGTCGACAGCAGCTTGAGGGGCGCGAAGGCGGCGCCGATCCTCAGCACGGCCAGCATGCTGACGATCATTTCGGTGCCCGCGTCCATCAGGATGACGATCGGGCGGCGGGTGTCGAGAGCCAGGCCGGCGAGGGTTTCGGCCAGCCCCTCCGCCGCGCGCTGGAGCGCGCCGGAGGTCGTTTCGCGGCCGCGATCGATCACCGCCAAGCTCTCCGGGTTCCTCGCGGCCTGAGATTCGATCAGCTCGTGGAGGCGCACGCCCGCGGTCGGCGGCGGCTGGACATCCCCGGCTTCGCGGAACGGCTCGGGAGGCGGATTCGCGATCCGGACCGACGGGTTGGCGAGGCCCTGCCGCAGAACGCCTTCGAACAGCTCGGCGAAGTCGCGGATCGTCGCTTCGTCGTACAGGCGCGCGTCGAAGCGGAACGCGGCCTGCACCCGGTCCGCCGCCGCTTCGAAACGGACGGCGAGGTCGTACGGGGTGTCGGGGATCTCCTCGTGGAACCCCGCCATGGCGGCGATCAGCGGCAACTGCCGGGGGCGGCGCTCGTCGGGGAGGTCGATCAGCAGGCGCGAGAAGGGGTACTGCTGATTCCGGATGGCGCCGGAGAGGAGCTCCTTGGTCGCCAGCAGC
>DASWQX010000584.1:0-2325 GCA_036403495.1 Thermoanaerobaculia bacterium | reverse complement strand
CACCTGCTCGGCCGTGGCGACCCCGTCCTGGAGGACGTAGACCGCCTCGTTGATGGTGAGCATCAGCACCCGGTTGGTGACGAAGCCGGGCATGTCGTTGACCAGGATGCAGTCCTTCCCCATCTGCCCCAGGAAGTGGCGGGCGATGGCGATCGTCGACTCGCTGGTGTGGTGGCCGCGGATCGCCTCGACCATCGGCTTGAGGGGCACCGGGTTCATGAAGTGCATGCCGATCACCCGGTCCGGCCGCTTGGTGAGGGCGCCGACGCGGGTGATCGAGTAGCAGGAGGTGTTGACCGCGAACACGGCGTGCTGCGGGCAGATGGCGTCGATCCGCGGATAGATCGGGCTCTTGAGCTCCCACTTCTCGGGGACGTTCTCGACTACGAAGTCGACGTCGCCGAGATCGTCGAGGGAGGTCGTGAAGCGGATGCGGCCGAGGACCGCGGCGGAATCTTCCTTCTTGGCCCCCTTCTGGAACATCCCCTGGAAGCGGAGGTTCTTCTGGATCTCCGCCCTGGCGTGAGCCAGCACCTCGTCGGAGATATCGACGAGGACGGCCTCCATGCCGAACTGGGCGACGTTCTGCCCGACGCCAACCCCCATGACGCCGGCACCGATGATGCCGACCTTCTTGATGTCTGTAGGACTATCCATATCGTCTGTGGCTCTCCTGGAAGCTCCCCGGAAGATGGGGAAGGGCGGCGGCGAATGGTATCTGATCCTGCCGCCGGCGGCGCGATCCGGCCGCTTCTCCCTACAGTGTGCCGGAGGCAGGGAGAGGGGACAACGAGATTGGCTCGATCCTTGCTAATGGAGATGAGCGGGCGAGGTCGGCAACCGGCCCGACCGGCAAACGTGAGGACGATCCTCCTTCGAACGCCGGCTCGGGTCAGGGCGAATCCCTGGTACATCTCCCTGGTAGTTCCCGCGACGGGTCTTCTCCTTTTCGCCGAACCTCGCCCCTTTCCTTTTCTCTTCCTCTTCTTCCTTCAGATCGCCCTGCGCCGCGGAATGAAAATTCTGCTTCAGCAGGTGCGTTCGTGCATCGTCATCCAGAGCCCGCCCTGGGGGCGCAGGGAGAGCATGGCCGCCGGCTCCACCCGCCGGCCGGGCACAGCGTGGAGCGCGTAGCGCTGGAGGACCGCCGCCAGGACCAGCAGCGACTGCATCTCCGCCAGCCGGCCGCCGATGCAGAGGCGGGGGCCGCCGCCGAAAGGGAAGTAGGCGAACTGCGGGCGCCCCTCGGAGCGCTCCGGAAGGAAGCGGTCGGGATCGAAGGCTTCCGGATTCGGCCAGAAGTCGGGGCGCCGCTGGGTGACGTAGGCGGAGAACATCAGGATCGAGCCGGCGGGGACACGGTGGCCGGAGAGCACGTCGTCGGCGAGCGGCGTGCGGGTGAGCATCCAGAAGGGGGGATAGAGGCGCAGGCTCTCCTTGAGCACCATGGCGAGGTATTGCAGCCGCGGCAGATCCTGGAACCCAGGGGTGCGGCCGCCCAGGACCTCCGCCAGCTCGGCGTCGACGCGCCGCGCCACGTCGGGATAACGGGAGAGAAGGTAGAGAGCCCACGACAGGCTGGCCCCGGTCGACTCGTGGCCAGCCACCAGCATGGTGACAACCTCATCGCGGATCTGCCGATCCGGCATCGGCTCCCCCGCCTCGTCGCGCACCGAAAGCAGGGTCGAGAGCACGTCGCTCCCCTCGACACCGCTGCGCCGGCGCTCCTCGATGAGACGGTAGACCACCTCCTCCAGGCCCGCGACGGCACGCAGGAAGCGGACGTGGCTGGGGAACGGCACCCACCAGGGGAACGGCAGGGCGGAGAGCACGCGGCGATGGAGGATCGAGAAGGCGGTGGTGATCGTCTCGTGCACCGTCGCGGCGTCGCCGGCCACGTCGGTGCCGAACAGGGTCTTGACCGAGATCTCGATCAGCAGGTCCATCATCTCGTGCTCGAGGTCGAACGGCGTGCCGGGCGTGATGTCGCGCCGCCAGCTCTCGAGCTTGGCCGCGACCGACGCGTTGATCGTGTCCACCATGCCCATGAGCCGGGTGACGTGGAAGGCCGGCTGGAGGAGCTTGCGCTGGGAGCGCCAGGCGTCCCCCTCGCTAAGGAAAAGGCCGTTGCCGCCGAGCGGCTTCAGGAGGCGGAAGTTGGAGCCCCGCACGTAGTTGCGGTGATGCGTCTTCCACACCCGCTCGATGTCGTCGGGGTGGGTGACGAGATAGAACTTCTGGGAGCCGAAGCCGCCCAGGCAGACGACGTCGCCATACTCCCGCGCCGCCTGCGAAAGAAAGGGAAGCGGGTCCTTCAGCACCTTC
>DASWQX010000583.1:0-3190 GCA_036403495.1 Thermoanaerobaculia bacterium | reverse complement strand
CCGCAACGGTCACGCCTGGGAGGAGTCCTGGCCCGGCTACTACCCGATCCTCGGCGAGATCGAGGACATTCCGCGGATCGTCGAGAGCCACGTGGTGGACGACGTCATCTTCGCCGTCCACCGCCGCGAGCTCGACCGGCTGGAGGACCTCTTCCTGAGCCTGCAGGAGCAGGGGATCCGCACCCGCTTCGCCATGGACCTCTTCCCGCACACCCGCGCCCGGGTGGAGCTGGAGGAGCTGGACGGCGTGCCCCTGGTCTCCTTCTCGACTACGCCGACGAGCACCCTCCAGCTCATGCTCAAGCGGGCGCTCGACGTGGCGCTGGCGGCGTTCCTCCTGCTGATCGGGACGCCGATTGCGGGGATGATCGCGCTGACCATCAAGCTGACCTCGCGCGGCAACGTCCTCTTCCGGCAGACCCGCTGCGGCCTCAACGGCCGCTCCTTCACCCTCTACAAGTTCCGCACGATGGTGGAGGACGCCGAGGAGCGCCGGCGCGAGCTGATGCACCTGAACGAGATGAACGGGCCGGTGTTCAAGCTGAAGCTCGATCCGCGGGTGACCCGGCTCGGCCGCTTCCTCCGCCGCTTCAGTCTCGACGAGCTGCCGCAGCTCTGGAACGTGCTGCGCGGCGACATGAGCCTGGTCGGTCCGCGGCCGCCGATCCCCGAGGAGGTAGCCCAGTACCAGCGCTGGCAGCGCCGCCGCCTCGCCATGAAGCCCGGCCTCACCTGCCTCTGGCAGATCAGCGGCCGCAACAACGTCGACTTCGACCGCTGGATGCAGCTCGACCTCGAGTACATCGACTCCTGGTCGCCGCTGCTCGACCTCAAGATCCTGCTGAAGACGGTGCCGGTGGTGCTGTCGGGGCGGGGGGCGTCCTAGTCCTGTTACGCTCCTCTTACGCTTAGTGTATACTTGGCTCATGGCAACGGCTCACGACGTGGCGGCCTACATCCTGCGGAAACAAGGCGAGATGACCGCCATGAAGCTGGAGAAGCTGGTCTACTACTCGCAGGCTTGGTCGCTCGTCTGGGATGAGGAACCGATGTTCCGGGACAGCATCCAAGCCTGGGTGAACGGCCCCGTGGTTCCGGCGCTCTATCGGCTCCATCGCGGCATGTTCAAGATCGCGGAGTGGCCCGAGGGCGATGCGGAGGCGCTGACGCCCAAGCAGCGCGAGACGATCGACGCAGTTCTGGGCTACTACGGCGACAAGTCCTCGCAGTGGCTGAGCGATCTGACCCACCGCGAGGCTCCCTGGATGCAGGCCCGGAAAGGCCTGGAGCCGGGAGACCCGTGCAAGCGCGAGATCTCGCACGCTTCGATGGCCGAGTACTACAGCAACCCGTACTGAGGCTCGCTCGGCCGTGGGGAAGAAGCGGCCTAGCCACCATCCCTTTTCCATCCAGCAGAAGGCTCCACTCTCCGCGCTCGCGCCGGATCCGCGCAAAGTCCCGCGCTCCGTTCCCACGCAGAGCTACCACCATCTCCGTCCGTCCTGGCGAGTGGCGAGCATGGAGCTGGTCGATCCCTTCGGCTGGCATACCGTCGACGCCGAGACGCTCCTGTCGATCCGGGCGAAGCTCGCTCACTTCGAGACGATGACCTGGAGCGAGATCCTGGTCACCGGGAAGAAGCGGAATCACTCGATCAGCGTCTCGGCCATCACTCCGGAAGCCCGGCAACGGCTTGAAACCATCGGACTGGGCCTGGATGAGGTCGTTTCCCTCCGGCTGTCCGGCGCGGAGCGGGTCTTCGGCGATCTCGACAACGGCGTCCTGGTGCTCCTCTGGTGGGATCCCGACCACCAGGTCTGCCCAACGAAGGATTAGGCCGGCGCCTTCACCAGCCGCGCGCAGGTCGCCTCGATCCGCTTCGCCACCTCGTCCCAGTCGTACCCGGCCGCGCGCTCCAGGGCATTGCGCTGGAGGCGGCGCCACTCTTCGTTGTCGGTCAGCAGGCGTTCGAGGGCGGCGGCGAGGGGGGCGGGGTCCGGCGGGGTGCAGATCCCTTCGACGCCGTCGCGCACCAGCTCGGGGACGGCGCTCTCGGGCGATTCGCAGTAGACCACCGGCAGGCCGGCCGCCATCGCTTCCAGGGGGAAGAGGCCGAAACCCTCCCGCTCCGAGGGCTGGATGGCGACGCGCGCCTGTCCCAGGTGGCGCCAGACCTCCTCGCTGGTCTCGACGTGGCCGCGGAAATCCACCTGCGCGGCGATCCCCAGCTCGGCGGCCAGCCGCACCAGCTCCTCCTTGGCCGGACCGTCGCCGAACACCGTCAGCAGCACCCCCGGATGCCGGGGGGCGAGCAGGGCGACGGCGCGCAGGAGGAGGTCGACCCGCTTGGCGCGCAACAGGCGGCCGGCGTAGACGAACGGCGGGACTCTTCCTGCACCGCCGCCGCGCGGGCCGTCCATCGCCGCCGCCCGCTGGACTTCGGCGACGTGGATGCCGCAGGGCACCAGCTCGACCTCGCCCCCCCGCCGCTTGCGGGCCAGCCGCTCCTGGGTGAGGCGGCTGGTGGCGGTGACCGCCGTGCCGACCTGCCCCGTGCACCACTCGATCGCCTTGTAGACCGGCGCCTTCAGGCGGCCGACGTACCCCTGCCAGTAGTCCCCCCAGTATTCGTACCAGGTGACCAGCAGCGGCTTGCCGGCCAGGGCGCACTTCAGGGCCAGCGGGAAGATGTGGACGTAGGGCATGTTCGCCGTCTCGACGATGTCGAAGCCGCGGACGTCGATCCCCGGCACGGTGAGGGCGAAGCGGACCGCCCCCTTGGTGCTGCGCTGGCCAGCGGCGTTGTAGAGGCCGGCCAGCTCGCCGAGGGAACGGGTGCCGGCGCTCGGCGGGACGCCCGGCTTGCGGAAGCCGGCCAGCGTCACCTCGTGCCCCCGCCTGCGCAGCGCCGCCGCCAGCTCGAAGTTGCGGGTCTCGACTCCGCCGATGAAGTCCGGGTAGACGGTCTCGTAGACGAGGAGGATCTTCAAACGACTTCCAAGGCCTATTTCCAGGGAATCAGCGCAGCGATCTCGGCCGAGCGCCGGTTGATCGTCGCCAGCAGCACCCCGCAGGCGCACGACAGGGCCGCGAGCAGGAAGAGGGCGGCCGAGAGCACCGCCAGCGGCAGCCGCGGCACCAGGCCGGTCTCCAGGAACTCGGCGACCACCACGCCGCCGCCGGCCAGCGA
>DASWQX010000582.1:0-3537 GCA_036403495.1 Thermoanaerobaculia bacterium | reverse complement strand
CTGACGGATCGGCGACGAGCCGATGAAGCAGGAGGCCTCGATCGCGAGCCCCGTGCGCTGCGCGATGTCGACGATCGGCTGGATGTCCGCGATCACCGTGCGCGCCGCGCAGTTGGGCTCGATCTTCAGCTTGTGCTCGACGATCTCGCGCGCCAGCCGCTCGACGTCGCGCACCACGTGCGGCCCGGCACCGGGCAGCCCGAGATCCGCGGACTCGATGCCGAGCGCCGCGATCATGTGCAGGATCCTGACCTTCTCCTCGATCGACGGATTGCGCACCGAGGGCGACTGCAGGCCGTCGCGCAGCGTCTCGTCGTCCAGCTCCACCTTCCCCCTCGCGGGGCGCAGCTCGGAGCCGGCGGCGCGGTTCCAGTCGTAGATCAGCTCGGACTCACTGGGGTGCATCAAAAAGACTCCTTCAAGGGATGACACTGGATTGGGATTATAAGCGCCCCGGCGGCCGGACCCTCACCTCCCCGGCCCTCCTCTCCCAGCCCTCCACCCACCCCTGCCGGGGAGAGGAGGGAGAAAGACGAGAGAGATGGCAGCTCTCTTTTCCTCTCTTCTTAAGCCCCTCTCTCCCCGGAAGGGTGGGTGGAGGGCTGGGAGAGAGGGGTTGGGGAGTGAGGGCCTACGCTACCTTCGCCTCTACCGCCCGCGCCAGCAGGTCCCCCACCTGCGAGGTGGTCAGCGAGCCGCCGAGGTCGGGGGTGGTCCGCCCCTCGCGCATCGAGCGGGCCACGGCCCCTTCGATCGCCTGGGCGGCCGGCTTGTGGCCGAGATAGTCGAGCATCATCGCCGCCGAGAGGACCGCGCCCACCGGATTGGCTTTGCCGGTGCCGGCGAGGGCTGGCGCCGAGCCGTGGACCGGCTCGAACATCGAGGTCTGGCCAGGGTTGAGGTTGGCCGAGGCCGCCACCCCGAGCCCCCCCTGGAGCGCGGCGCCGATGTCGGTGACGATGTCGCCGAACATGTTGTTGGTCACGATCACGTCCAGCCCCTCGGGGCGCAGGACCATCTCCATGCAGAGGGCGTCGACGTACATGCAGCGATTCCCGATCCCTGGATACTCCTTCGCCACCTCGGCGAATACCCGCCGCCAGAGGCCGTGGCCGTGGAGCATGACGTTCGACTTATCGCTCATCATCACCTCGCGGCGCCCGTGCTCCACCGCGTACTCGAAGGCGGCGCGGATGATCCGCTCGACCCCCTTGCGGGTGTGGATCTCCTCCTGCACCGCGATCTCGTCCGCCCACCCCTTCTTGAAGGTGCCGCCGACGTTGACGTAGGCCCCTTCGGTGTTCTCGCGGAAGACGACGAAGTCGACGTCCTTCTCCGTACGGTCTTTGAGCGGGCAGAGCCGGGCGTCGTAGAGCTTTACCGGGCGGAGGTTGATGTAGAGGTCGAGCTGGAAGCGGATGCCGAGCAGGATGTCGGCGGCGTGCTGGTTGGTCGGCACGCGGGGATCGCCGAAGGCGCCGATCAGGATCGCCGAATAGTTGTCGCGGAAGTCGTCGAAGGCGCCGGCGGGGATCGTCTCGCCCGTCTTCAGGTAGCGGTCGGCGCCCCAGTCGAGATGGACCAGCTCCAAGGGGAGGCTCCAGGTGCCGGCGGCGGCCTCGAGGACCTTGACCGCCTCGGCGGTGACGTCCTTGCCCGAGCCGTCGCCGGGAAGCACCGCGATCCGCTGCGGCCGGCGTTCGGAGGGGGGGGTCGGATTCATGCGCGGGATGCTAGCACGAGCTCCGGCGCCGCTCCGGAGGCCGGTGCCGCGCCGGCGGGCGCTCGAAGAAGCTCACCACCCGGCCCGCCGCCGTCTGCGGCAGGGCGGGGGCCACCGGCACCCGCAGGACAAGCCCGAGCTCGAAGACGAACGCGATCTCCGGGCAGAGCCAGACCGAATGCAGGCCGGGCCAGTGGGTGCCGGGAGCGAGGTCGAGCAGCCGCGGCAGCAGGCCGTCCCCCTCGACCTCGGCGCGCATCGGCCAGGTCGGCACCCGCGGATGATCGGTGGAGATCCGCTGCAGCTCGCCCGAGCCGAAGGCGTACCCCCGCGGCCGCTCCTGGAAGTAGCGCACCGACTCCTCCCACGAGCCCAGCCGCGGCCCCTCGCCGACCAGCGGCGAATCCGGCCACGCCCGCACCACCAGCCGCCCCTTGCGCTCGGCGGTCCACTCCCAGGGGCCGCCGCCGTTGCGCGACGGCCGCGGGAAGTGGAGCCTTGCCCGCGCCGCCGGCTGGTGGGTGATCAGCCGCACCCCGGGAGCCACCCAGGCCGGCATCAGCATCCGTCGGAACAGCACGGAAGGGATGCCGTCGTCGTCCAGCACGTAGAGCCGCACGGTGAGCTGCGGATAGCCGAACTTGAGCGCCGGCAGCGCCGTGAGATGGAGCGAGTCCTGGTGGAACAGCAGGGCCGACGCGAACACGTAATCGCGCCCCTGCCAGGGATGGCGCTGATAGCGCAGCGGCGCAGGAGGCGGCGGCAGCGCCTCGGCCGGGAAGGCCCAGTTGAGGTAAAGGCAGTCGCGTACGGTGGTTCGCAGCATGGCTCAAGCCCGTCGGGTCAAACATAGCGTGGGCGGGGGCGGGGGGCAAGGTGGCGCCCAATGGAACGTTGGTGGCCTGCGACCTCACCCACGAACCCTCTCCTAAAGGAGAGGGAGGGCCCAACGGGGACCGCAGCGCAGGCGCCCCCCTTCTCCTTTAGCTCTGTCAGCTCGGCGGGCCGAGCACATGGTGTGGAGGAACAAGTCGCCTTGTTCCTCAGGAGGAGAAGGGACGGGGATGAGGTCGCAGGCCACCAAGGCCGACCGGAGCGAGGAGATATGGATCAGGGATCGGACCGCCGGCCTCCCCCGATGCTACAGTCTCCACCCGAATTCTTTTGACCTCATGGGGGTTCTCTTCGCAATGAACAGCTCGAAATCACTGGCCTGGATGGGAAGTCTCGGAATCGTTCTCGGCGCGGGCCTGCTGGCGGCGGCGCTCCCGGCCGTGCTGACCGGCGCTGAGAAGGGGCCGGCCCCGGCGGCCGTGCAGCTCCCTGCGGGCGCCGAGGCGGCGGCCAAGGCGATCGACCGCGCGTCCCTGGAGGCCCCCATCCGCTTCCTTGCCGACGACCTGCAGGAGGGGCGCGGACCCGCCAGCCATGGCGACGAGACCGCGCAGCTCTACCTCGCCTCGACGCTCGAGTCGCTCGGCTACCAGCCGGCCCTGCCGAAGGGGGAATGGCAGCAGAATTTCGAGATCGTCGGCATCAAGTCCGACATGCCGAAGAGCTGGACCTTCAAGGCCGGCGATCAGACCGTCGCCCTCAAGTGGTGGGACGACTACATCGGCGCCAGCGGCGTCCAGGCGCCCACCTCCAGCATCAAGGACGCCGAGCTGGTCTTCGTCGGCTACGGCATCCAGGCGCCCGAATACCAGTGGGACGACTTCAAGGGGGTGGACCTCAAGGGCAAGATCCTGGTGATGATGAACAACGATCCCGACTCCGACCCCAAGCTCTTCGAGGGGAACCGGCGGCTCTACTAC
>DASWQX010000581.1:0-3722 GCA_036403495.1 Thermoanaerobaculia bacterium | reverse complement strand
TTCCACGCCGTGCTGGCGGGCAATTCCGTCTATGTCCCGGGCGCCGGCGGCTCGATCTTCAAGGTGAGCAAGTCGAACGGCGCCGGCACGCGCATCTCGCCGTTCGGGGCGATCGACCGCGACACCTTCACCGCCAGCCCGCTGACCGCGGACGGCGCCGGCAACATCTATTACACCGTCCTCGAGCTGGTGCACGGGCAGGCGTGGAACGCGAACGTGGTGAATTCGTGGCTGGTGAAGGTGGCGCCCAACGGCTCGTTCCAGACCGCCACCATCACCTCGCTGACCCCGGGCGCTCCGGGCGCCAACGACAAGTGCCTGGGCGTCTTCAACGTCAACCAGCTCCCCTGGCCGCCGACGCCGACCGCGGTGCCCGGCACGGTGCAGTGCGGCACCCAGCGCTCCGGCCTCAACAGCGCCCCGGCCGTGGCGCCGGACGGCACCGTCTATATCGTCAGTGTGGCCCACCTGTGGAGCCGCGAATCCTATCTGATCGCCGCCAATTCCAACCTGACGCCGAAGTGGCACGCCTCGATGCGCGACCGCCTGATGGACGGCTGCAATGTCCTGCTGCCGCCCAACGGCACGCCGAACGGCTGCGCCGTCGGCGCCACCACCGGCTATGACCCGGCGCAGAACCGCCCCGGCGCCGGCCGCGTGATCGACGACAACACCGGCTCGCCGGTGGTCGCCCCCGACGGCGCCATCTTCTACGGCGCCTTCACCCGCTACAACTATGACCAGGGGCACATCATGAAGTTCAGCTCCACCGGTCAGTACCTGGCGTCCTATCCCTTCGGCTGGGACGACACCCCGGCGCTCTACGTCCACGACGGCACCTACTCGATCATCACCAAGGACAACCAGTACGGCGAGATCGGCTCGTACTGCAACTCCGAGACGTACTGCCCGGCGGACCGCACCACCTACAACCCCTCCTTCCCGGAGGCCTACTACATCACCCGGCTCGACAAGAACCTCCAGATCGAGTCGCGCTGGCAGAACCTGAACCCGCTGAGCTGCACCCGCGACGCCAGCGGCAACGTCACCTGCGTCAACGATCATCCGGCGGGCTTCGAGTTCTGCGTCAACGCTCCGGCGGTCGACCAGGGGGGCAACGTCTACAACAACAGCGAGGACGGCAACCTCTACGTCGTCCGTCCCGACGGCACCCTGCGCGAGCACCTCTTCCTCCAGCTCGCCATCGGCGCCGCCTACACGCCGCTGTCGATCGGCGCCGACGGCAAGATCTACACCCAGAACGCCGGCCACCTGTTCGTGGTCGGGCATTGAGCCATTGAGCCGCCCCTCTTGACTTACGCCTGAGTGATGCCTAGCCTGGGGAGGTGAGATCCTCGCCTCCCCAGCCCTACGCCGAGCTGCACGCCGCGTCCGCCTTCTCGTTCCTCGACGGCGCCTCGCTCCCCGAGGATCTGGTCGACCAAGCGGCGGCCCTGGGCCTGCCGGCGATGGCGCTGATCGACGCCAACGGGGTCTATGCCGCGCCGCGCTTCTTCCAGGCGGCGAAGCGGGCGGGGATCAAGCCGCTGGTGGGCGCCGAGATGGTGCTCGCGGACGAGCCGAGCCTCTGGCAGACCCGGGCCCGCTTCGGCCCTCTCGGGCTGGTGCCCGATCCCAAAGCCTCCTCTTCCCAGCATCCGCCGGTCCGTTCGATCGACAGCCAGGCCCGGCTCACCCTCCTCGCCGCCGACCGCACCGGCTACCGCAACCTCTGCAAGCTGTCCACGGCGGCCGCCCGCGGCCGGATAAAGGGGGAGGCGCGGGTCTCCTGGGAGCTCCTCGCCGAGCACGCGGCGGGGCTGCACTGCCTGACCGGCGGCGAGGAGGGGCCGCTCGCCCGCGAGCTGGCGGACGGCGGCATCGATCCCGCCCGGCGGCTGCTCGAACGCCTCTCCCACCTGTTCAACCGCCGCCTCCACGTCGAGATCCAGCGCCACCGGCTGCGCGAGGAGGAGCACCGCAACCAGGCGCTGGCCGACCTCGCCCGCCAGCTCCGCCTCCCCCTCCTGGCCACCAACGGCGTGCGCTACGCCCGCGCGGAGGACAAGCCGCTGCACGACGTGCTGACCGCCATCCGCCACCACACCACCCTCGACTCCGCCGGCCGCCTGCTCGCCGCCCACCGCGAGCGCCACCTGAAGAGCGCCGCGGACATGGGGCGCCTGTTCGCCGACCACCCCGCGGCCGTGGCCGCCTCCGCCGAGCTGGCGCAGGCCCTAGAGTTCACCCTCGCCGACCTCGGCTACCGCTTCCCCGAGTACCCGTTGCCGCCGGGCGAGACCCCCTCCTCGTACCTCCGCCATCTCACCTGGAACGCCGCCCGCGCCCGCTTCCGGCCGCTCACCGCCCGCGCCCAGGCACAGATCCAGAAAGAACTCGATATGATCGAGAAGCTCGATCTCGCCGGCTACTTCCTGATCGTCTGGGACATCGTCGAGTTCTGCCGCCGCGAGAACATCCTCGCCCAGGGGCGCGGCTCGGCCGCCAACAGCGCCGTCTGCTACGCACTGTCGATCACCGCCGTCGATCCGGTGAAGATGGAGCTCCTCTTCGAGCGCTTCCTCTCCGAGGAGCGGGGCGAGTGGCCGGACATCGACCTCGACCTCCCCTCCGGCGATCAGCGCGAGCGGGTGATCCAGTATGTCTATCAGCGCTACGGGCCGCACGGCGCGGCGATGACGGCGACGGTAATCACCTACCGCGACCGCTCCGCCACCCGCGAGGTCGCCAAGGTGTTCGGCTATTCCGAGGAGCAGATCGACAAGCTCGCCGGCGCGCTCGGCAACTGGAGCTACGACGCCTCGCGGGGGGACGACCGCTCGTTCGCGACCGAGCTCGCCGCCGCCGGCTTCGACCCCGAGGAGCGGCGCCTCCAGCACTTCTCCGATCTCTGGACGCGCATCCACAACCTTCCGCGCCACACCGGCCAGCACACCGGCGGCATGGTGATCGCGGCCGGCCGGCTCGACGAGGTGGTGCCGCTGGAGCCCGCCGCGATGGAAGGGCGGGTTGTCATCCAGTGGGACAAGGACGACTGCGCCGACCTCGGGATCATCAAGGTCGACCTCCTGGGGCTAGGCATGCTCGCCGCGCTGGAGGAAATGGTGCCGACCATCCGCACTCGCGAGGGGACGCACGTCGATCTCGCCCATCTGCCGCCGGACGATCCCAAGGTCTACCGGATGCTCCAGCAGGCGGACACCGTCGGCGTCTTCCAGGTCGAGAGCCGCGCCCAGATGGCGTCGCTGCCGCGCAACCACCCCGAGAAGTTCTACGACCTGGTGATCCAGGTGGGGATCATCCGCCCCGGGCCGATCCTGGGGAACCTGGCGAACCCCTATTTCGAGCGGCGCAACAAGCGCCAGCCGGTGGTCTACGCCCACCCCAGCCTGGAGCCGATCCTGGAGCGGACGCTCGGCGTGCCGATCTTCCAGGAGCAGCTCCTGCGGGTGGCGATGGTGGCGGCGGGTTTCACCGGCGGCGAGGCCGAGGAGCTGCGGCGGGCCATGGGATTCAAGCGCTCCATGGAGCGGATGAAAGAGATCGAAAAGCGGCTGCGCGATGGGATGACTAAGAACGGCATCGCCGGCCCGGCGCAGGAGCAGATCGTCAAGTCGATCACTTCGTTCGCGCTGTACGGATTCCCCGAGTCGCACGCGGCGAGCTTCGCCCTCATCGCATACGCCAGCGCGTACCTCAAA
>DASWQX010000580.1:0-2684 GCA_036403495.1 Thermoanaerobaculia bacterium | reverse complement strand
CAGGTTTCCTGTTAAGATGTCGGCATCATGAGCCTCAAGCGACTCCACTCTCCTCTCCACAGGCGCTCTCTCCTGCAAAGAGGGGCCCGCTTGGCAGGTCGCCCCGGCTTCGGAGTGGTCCCGGCTCTTCCCGCGCGACGGCCTGCTTCCCGGAGGCCGCTCAACGAGGCTCGGCGGGAAGAGTTCGAACGCGAAATCCAGAAGGCTAAGGATATCGCCCTTGAAATGAGCTGGCCCTTGCGCCGGTCGGAGGAGCGGTTGGACTCCGCCCTTCATAGGATCGATTCGACTCTGCAGGAGCTGTCCGCTCAGCGCGAGCGGATCCGGCGGCTGGAGCACGATCTCGGCATTGAGCGATAGAGCTCTCGAAACCGTCAAGGGGCTGAGAAGCCTCCTCCAGGACATCCTTGCACCGAGCGTTGGCCGGCTCGATGCCAAGGTTGAGGCCCTGACCGACCGTTGTGATCGGCTGGCCGATGAGATCAAGGAAAACCGCAATGCTCACCAGGCGCTGTTGTCGTATTTGAGCGACCAGCTTGCATCATTGGGCAACCGGATCGGCAGATTGGAAGGCCGTGCCGAGGGTTTGAAGTCGGAGTTGGTCGCCGTCCTCCAGGCGGAAATCCTGAAGGCTTCACAGCGGACCTCGTCACCCCTGGATTCCGAACCTCAAAGACTCCTGCCGTCCGGCGGGGATTCGCCCCCTACTCCAACCCCGCCTCCCGATACTCCCCATAGACCTCCCGCAAGGCGTCCGAGATCTCCCCGAGCGTGACCTCGGCGCGGACGGCGTCGAGGATGGCCGGCATGAGGTTGCGGTCCTCGCCGGCGGCGGCGGCCAGCGCGCTCACGGCCGCCGTGGCGCGCTCCGGGTTGCGCCGTTCGCGCACGGCGCGGAGTCGCTCCACCTGCGCGCGCTCGGCCTCCGGATCGATCCGCAGCACCGCCGTCGGCAGCTCCTCGTCCGCCGCGTAGGCGTTCACCCCCACCACGATCTCCCGCTTCTCCTCGACCGCCATCTGATAGATGTAGGCGGCGTCGGCGATCTCCTTCTGCTGGAACCCCCGTTCGAGGCCGGCGAGCGCGCCTCCCATCTCGTCGATCCGCCGGATGTAGGCGCGCGAGCGCTCGACGATCTCCGCGGTCCACGCCTCGACCACGTAGGAGCCGCCGAGCGGGTCGGCGACGTCGGCGACGCCGCTCTCGTTGGCGATCACCTGCTGGGTGCGCAGCGCCAGCCGCGCCGCCTCCTCAGTGGGGAGCCCCAGGGCCTCGTCGAGCGAGTTGGTGTGCAGCGACTGGGTGCCGCCGCAGACCGCGGCCAGCGCCTGGATCGCCACCCGCACCACGTTGTTCTGCGGCTGCTGGGCGGTGAGCGTCGAGCCGGCCGTCTGGGTATGGAAGCGGAGCCAGAGCGAGCGGGGATCCCGGGGGGCGAAGCGCTCCTTCACCAGCTCGGCCCACAGCCGCCGGGCGGCGCGGAACTTCGCCACTTCCTCCAGGAAGTTGTTGTGGGCGTTGAAGAAGAAGGAAAGGCGCGGCGCGAACTCGTCGATGTCGAGCCCCCGCTCCAGCGCCGCGCTCACGTAGGCGAGGCCGTTGGCGAGGGTGAAGGCCACCTCCTGCACCGCCGTCGAGCCCGCCTCGCGCATGTGGTAGCCGGAGATCGAGATCGTGTTCCACTTCGGCACCTTCTCGGCGCAGAAGGCGATGATGTCGGTCACCAGCTTGAGCGACGGCCGGGGCGGATAGATGTACGTGCCGCGCGCGGCGTACTCCTTGAGGATGTCGTTCTGGACCGTGCCCCCCACCTTCTCCCAGGGCACCCCCTGCTCCTCGGCCACCGCCAGATAGAGGGCGAGCAGGATGGCCGCCGTGGCATTGATCGTCATCGAGGTGGTCACCCGGTCGAGCGGGATGCCGTCGAAGAGGAGGCGCATGTCGGCGAGCGAGTCGATGGCCACCCCCACGCGCCCCACCTCGCCGCGGGCGAGCGCGTGGTCGGAGTCGTAGCCGATCTGAGTCGGCAGGTCGAAGGCGACCGACAGGCCGGTGGTCCCCTGGGCGAGCAGATAGCGGTAACGCTTGTTCGACTCAGCCGCCGAGGAGTAGCCGGCGTACTGGCGCATGGTCCAGTGGCGCTGGCGGTACATCTCCGGATAGAGGCCGCGGGTGTACGGGAACTGCCCGGGATCGCCCACCGCCTCCTCATAAGGGATCGCCGCCAAGTCCCGCGGCGTGTAGAAGCGCCGGATCGGGATCTCGGAAGAGGTCCGCCGCTCGTCGTCGATGGCAGGGGCGGCGGGAGGGGCGGCGGTCTTCGTCTCGATGGCCATGCGGGGATTCTATCCAGATAGATCAGGAAGGGCGGAGTCGCTATGATGGTGCAGGGTCCGGACGGCTCCGTTCCGGCTTCCGCCGATCTACAAAGGGAGATTTGAGATGTCCTTGAAATTGAACAGGGTAGGTGCGTTGTCTCTGGCTTGCGCCCTCGTCCTCGCCCTCCTCACGGGAGCTCCGGCCACCGCGGTGAAGGCGGCCAAGGCCGCCGCCGCGGCTCCGGCCAGTCCCGTCGACCTCAACACGGCGACCGAGGCGCAGCTCGTGGCGCTCCCGGGCGTCGGGCCGGCGACGGCGAAGAAGATCATCGCCGCCCGTCCGTACAGCTCCGTCGCCGACCTCTC
>DASWQX010000579.1:0-1926 GCA_036403495.1 Thermoanaerobaculia bacterium | reverse complement strand
ATCGACACCGTCCCCCACTCCGGCAGGCCGGGCACGGCGGCGGTGACGTCGCGCCAGGTCTTGCCCCCGTCCTCGGTGACGTGCACCAGGCCGTCGTCGCTCCCCGCCCAGATCAGGTCCTTCTTCACCGGCGACTCGGCGATCACGAAGACCGTGTCGTAGGTCTCGACGCCGGTGTTGTCGCCGGTGATCGGCCCGCCCGCCCACTTCTGCTTCGACTTGTCGTTGCGGGTGAGGTCGGGGCTGATCACCGCCCAGCTCTGGCCGCCGTCGGCGGTGCGGAAGATCACGTTGCCGCCGTAATAGATCACTTTCGGATCGTGCGGCGAGCCGGCGATCGGGGCGGTCCACTGGAAGCGGTAGCGCATGTCCTCGCCGCCATGGCCGGAGGGGTTCTCGGGCCAGGGGCTGACGTTGCGCTCGGAGCCGGTGCGGTGGTCGTAGCGCGAGAGATAGCCCAGATATTCGCCGGCATAGACGATGTTCGGGTCCGCGGGATCGGAGACCACCCAGCCGGCCTCGCCGCCGCCGACGCCGTGCCAGTCGGTGTTGCGGATGCCGGCGCGGTCGAGCGTGTCGCTCGGCCCCTGGGTGGTGCCGATGTCCTGGAGGGCGCAGGCGACCTGGAAGGGGACGCGGTTGTCGGCGGCCACGTGGTAGCACTGGCCGAGCGGCAGGGGGGGCACGAGCCAGTTCTCGCCGCCGTCGGTCGAGAGGTAGACCCCACCGTCGTCGGCGCCGATGACCCGCTTGGCGTTTCTGGGATCGATCCAGATGTCGTGGTGGTCGCCGTGGAGCGCGCCGGCGACGTGCGTGAAGGTCTTGCCGCCGTCGATGCTCTTGAGCAGCGGCACCTGCGGGCACCAGACCTCGTCGGGGTTGGCCGGCGAGACGGTGAGCGTCGAGTAGTACCAGGCGCGCTGCCGCAGCTCGTGGCTCCCCGAGGCGAGGGTCCAGTTCTCGCCGCCGTCGTCCGAGCGGAAGAGCCCCCCCTTCTCGGACTCGATCAGCGCGTAGACCCGGCGGCCGTCCGACGGCGCCACAGCCACGCCGACCTTGCCCCAGATCCCCTCCGGCAGGCCGTTGCCGGTGATCGGCTTCCAGGTGTCGCCGCCGTCGCGGGAGACGTAGAGGCCGCTCCCCGGGCCGCCGCTCTTGAGGTCCCAGGGGTAGCGCCGGGCTTCCCAGAAGCCGGCGAAGACGATATTGGGATTCGAGGGGTCGAGGGTCACGGCGGAGGCGCCGGTCTGCGGGTTCTTCTTCAGCACCTGCTTCCAGCTCTTGCCGCCGTCGGTGGTGCGGTAGACGCCGCGCTCGGGGTTGTCGCCGAAGGCGTGGCCGAGGACGGCGGCGTAGGCGATGTCGGGGTTGGTCGGGTGGACGGCCATTTGGCCGATCTGCCCCTCCTGGGTCCAGACGTGGGTCCAGGTCTTGCCGGCGTCGAGCGACTTGTAGATCCCGTTGCCGGCGCCGACGTTGCCGCGGATGTTCGCCTCGCCGGTGCCGACGTAGACGACGTTGGGATCGGAGGGAGCGACGGCGATCGAGCCGATCGACGAGACCGGCTGATCGTCGAAGATCGGGGTCCAGTCGAGGCCGCCGTCGACCGATTTCCAGACGCCTCCCGAGGCGGTGGCGGCGTAGTAGATGTGGGGGTCGCCCGGCACCCCGGTCACCCGCGCCACGCGCCCGCCCCAGGCCGGGCCGAGAAGCCGGTACTTCAGGGTCTTGAGCTCGGAGCTCTCCTGCAGGCTGGAGGCCGGCGCGGCGGGCCCCCCCGTGGGGGGCTTCGGCGGCGCCGCGAGCGCCGGAGATACGGCGATCATCGACGTCAGGGCGGGGATCAGAAACCGGCGAAGGCCGCGCATGGGCATGGGAGAGGCTCCTCGGAAGACCGAACGGTACGGCGGGGAGCTTAGCCAAGGG
>DASWQX010000578.1:0-3975 GCA_036403495.1 Thermoanaerobaculia bacterium | reverse complement strand
AGGAGACCTGCGCCGCCGCGCTGCCGCGCAGCGAATCGAGCACCGCCTTGCGGGCGATCCCCCGCAGGGTCAGCCAGGTGACGGTGACGGCGGCGCCCACCAGCAGGGCGATCAGCAGCGAGGTGACCAGGAAGATCCGGGTCTCCAGCGACAGTCCTTTGCGGCGGCGGTCAGCGGTTTTCGTAGCGGTCCCCTCGCGACCGGAAATAGGACTTCCCCGTCTTGTCCAGGTGGGAAGGGATGAGCGGCCGCACGATCTGCAATCCCACCGTCAGCGGTCCCTTCTGGGGGAGGTCGACGTCGATCGACCAGGGGTCCGCCTGCTCGTGCCAGACGACGAGCTTCCCCGGGCCGCGCGGCAGGCCGAGGAGGGCGAATTCGCCGTTGGCGCCGGGCGAGGTGAAGTGCGCCGTATCGAGCACGAGGATATAGGCGACCATGTCGTGGTGAACGTTGCAGTAGACGCGCACGATGCCCGGCTGATCGAAGCGCTTCTCCTTGCCCGGCCCCTGGTTGTAGAGCCCGAGGTCGAACTGGTTGGGCGTCGACACCGAGAAGACGTTGTGCAGGATCGGGTCCTCGTTGGGGAAGCGCACCCGGCTGCCGCGCGGGATCACCAGCAGGCGCGGCACCAGCTCCTTGTGCCGGGTGACCATCTCGAACGGCTTCTCCGCCGCCTTCACCGGCCGCGGGCTCGCCGGCTCGAAGTAGACGACGGTCTGCCGCACGTCGCTCCCCCGCGCCGGCACCTTCCCCCCCTTGGCCAGCAGCTCGATGTGGCCGTGGAGGTCGTCGGCGAGGGCGGGAAGGGCGAGGAGGAAAAACCCGATGCCAAGGGCGAGGGCCTGCGGCCTCACCCCCTGGCCCCCTCTCCTGAAGGAGAGGGGGAACGCAAACCTGAAGCCCTTCTCCTTCAGGAGAGGGGTTGGGGTGAGGTCGAGCGGGCAAGACGTTCGCTTCATAGCTTCAACCCCAGGGTCACCAGCGTCTCGTTGTTGTGCCTCTTGGCACCGGTGGCCAGGACAAACCTGTTGTCGGAGTACTCGACGGTGAGGTCCAGCCCCTCGTAGAGGCCGAAGCGCAGGCCGCTGTCGACCTTCTCCCAATTCCAGGCGAAGCTGGGACTGGGCGTCACCTTGGGGTTCTTGAAGCCGTTGTCGAGCTTCGAGTAGCGCACCGCCGGCGCGATCGAGGTGAAGAGCTGCCGGCCGCGCAGGGCCCAGACCAGCGGCAGGTTGAAGCGCCACGCCACCTCCCCTTCCAGCCCCGTGCGCGGCAGGCCGGCGAGGTCCTGGTCCACGTACTGGCCGAAGAAGGAAAAGTCCCCCAGGTAGAGCCAGACGTTGCCGCCGGCTTCCCGCTTGCGGTCGTTAGTGATCGCATAGGTGACGTCGGCCGGGTTCACATCAGGGACCTCCGGACCGTTGAGGATGTCCAGATCGGCGCCGTAGAAGCTGCCGGGGATCGACGCCCGGCGGGCGAGCTTCCGCTTGTTCCCCCAGGCCAGCAGGTCGAGGCCGTTGCGCCCTCCCTCGTCCGCGATCCGCCAGCCGACCCCAACGCCGGTCTCGAGCTTGCCGTCGAGATCGAAATTCGCGTAGTGAGCGTTGTAAAGGATCGGCAGGCCGCTGTTGTGCTTCGGGTCCGGCGGCTGGTGCAGGAGCTCCGGCGTGCCGTTGTCGCCGGCGAGCGCGTTCGGATCGCGCAGGAAGACCGGATTGCCGGCCGCACCCCGCACCTTGACGTAGAAGTGCCGGCCGAAGCTGACGCCCAGCTCGCCGCCGGTCTCCTCGAAACGGTTGAAGGCGGTGGAGACCAGGCCGTAGCTCTGGAGGTGCCGGTCGTCCTGGCGCTCGAACTTGGCGATCTTGCCGAGCTTGACGTAGACCCCACTCCCCGGCGCCAGGGTCGCGGTCTCGGGCTCGCGGCCGAAGCGCACCCACGCTTCGTCGATGTCGACCGTCTCGCCCGTGGACGTCGGGTTGCGGTCGTAGAGGTCGATCAGGTCGACCTTCAGGAAGGACGTGAAGAGGTCCCCCCAGCCGGCGCGCGCGGAGACGGTGACGTCCGAGAATTCGTAGTGCGAGCCGGGATCGACGGTCTCCTCGAAGACGGGGACGCCTCCCTGTTTGGCCGACGTCTTGAAGACGTTGTCATCGCTGTCGCGGTAGTTCGCCCGCGCCTCGAGGCCCAGCTTGTACTCCCAGTGCGGCGGCGTGTCCGCCGACTGCGCGGCCCCGTCAGACGGGGGCTCCTGGGCGGCGGCCCAGGCTGGGCCGGCGCCCGGAACGAGCCCGAGCAGCAGCAGGACACACCATCTCCTACTCGACCGGTGCAACTCCATCTGTCAGGTGACCTCCAAGCAAATCTACGGACTCGGAGGTAGCTTAGATGGATGCTGCCCCGCAGTAAAGGGAAATGGCCCTTCAGGCGTAGCGCTGCTCGCGGCGGCGGGCTCGCACCACCTTGGCCACGGCCACCACGCCGACCACCCACAGGGGCACCGAGAACAGCCCGAGGCGCACCCGCTGGTTCAGCACCCCCTTCACGCCCGACGTGACCTTCTTCATCTTGCTCATCCGCGTCTCCTGGCCCTGGCGGCCGGTCTTGAGCTCTGAATCGAAATCCGGCGCGCGCTGTCCTCAACGCGGCTCCGGGCTGCACTATGGATGTGCAACTCGGATGCCATTTATAAGTCCCGGTCTATATCCGGGACGTTTACAATGAGGGGGATGCCACCATGTTGGTACAAGAGGAGACCCGCGTGATCTCGTCCGAGGCCTTCCGGAAGGCGCTGCGCCACTTTCCCGCCGGCGTCACGATCGTGACCGTCCGCGCCGGGGACCGGATCCACGGCCTCACCGTCTCGGCCTTCTCTTCCGTCTCGGCCGAGCCGGCGCTGATCTCGATCACCATCGAGAACCGCCACAAGGCCTGGGCGATGCTCCAGGAGCCGGACGCCGTCTTCGCCGTGAACATCCTGGGCGAGGGTCAATCGGAGCTCTCCAACCGCTTCGCCTGGGTGAAGGACGAGGACCGCTTCTCGCTCGGCAACTGGGCCACCGCCGAGACCGGCGCGCCGGTGCTGCTCGACGCGCTCGCCTATCTCGACTGCCGCATCCAGGCGCGCTACCCGGCCGGCACGCACACCATCTACGTCGGCGAGGTGGTGGCCAGCGAGGTGCCGGTGGAGGAAGCGGCGCCGCTGGTCTACTGGAACCGCGGCTACCGCAAGCTCGGCCTGTTCGACGAGCCGTCGTAGCGCGGCTCAGCCGCCCGGCTTGCAGAGGTCGAGCACGACCTCCACCCGCCGGTTCTTCTGGCGGCCCGCGGGATCGTCCGTGCCATCCGGTTTAGCGTTTGGTGCCACCGGATGGCGCTTGCCCCAGCCGGCCGTGGGCGTGGACGCCGGCAGCGCGCCGTGCGCCACCAGCCAATCCTTGACGGTCGCGGCTCGCTGTTCGCTCAGCGTCTGGTTGTAGGCGTCGGCCCCCTTGGCGTCGGTGTGCCCCTCGACCCGAGCCGGATGCCTGCCGGCCTTGGCGAGGAGCGGCACGAGGGCATTGAGGGTCTCCTCGGCGCTCGGGGTCAGAGTGGCCTTGTCGAAGTCGAACAGGGCGTCCGAGACCACCTGGAAGCGCTGGGTGCACTTCTCCGCCTCGGCATGGATCGCCTGGATGCCCTTCGGCACCTGGATCTCCCCCGGCTTCTGCCACGGTCCCTTGGGCTGCTGGATCTCTCCGGGTTTCTGCCAATGGCCCTGAGCCGCCAATGGCAATCCGCACGTGAGCAAGGCTATGCCGGCGAGGCCGGACCGCGTGAGGCGAAGCATAATCATCCTCCCTTTCGGCATATTCTAGTGCAGTCTCCTCCCCCCTTGTTGGGAGACCCTCGTCCCAGTTGGGAGACCCCTCTCCCTCGCGGGGAGACCCCTCGTCCCAGTTGGGAGACCCCTCTCCCTCGCGGGGAGACCCC
>DASWQX010000577.1:0-3846 GCA_036403495.1 Thermoanaerobaculia bacterium | reverse complement strand
GGCGAGGATGGCCGCCTCGACCACCTCGCGACCTGGGGCCACCGGCCGTCCCAACGAGAGGTCGAAGAGGATCGCGGTGGGAACGATCGGCACCGGCACGATGCCGGTCTGAAAGCCATGGCCATGGCGGGCGAGCCACTCGACCACCGGATCGGCGGCGGCGAGGCCGGCGCCGCTGCCGCCGGCCAGCACCACCGCGTGCGCCTTGCTGGAGACGTGCTGGGCGGAGACCAGCGAGTCGAACTGCCGCGTGCCGGTCGCCGACCCGCGCACCTCCGCCGCCGCCAGCGCGCCGGCGGGGCAGAGGATGACGGTGGCGCCGGTCATCGCCTCGCGGTCGGTGCCGTGGCCGAGGGTGATTCCCGGAATCGTGAGGGCGGTGGACGGTTCCGGGAACGGCTGAGTCATGTCGGCGAGTCTAACGGGCCTCCAGGTCGCTAGGGCCCACAGAGCTCCGCGAAGCCGTAATAGGGCTGGAAAGCGTACACCGTCGGCGTGGATCCCGCAGGACAGGGATTGAGAGTCTGGCTGCAGCACTCTCCTTCAGTGGACTCCCAATACTGCGTGGAGTAGGCGCCCGTATCGAGGTTGGAGCAGAAGATCTGGCAGGTTCCGGTCGGGACGGAGGACGCGTGCCCCTTCACCGCGAAAGCGCTGAGAGCGAGGGCTGCGGCAAGAGCGGAGGCGCGGAGCAGGGTCTTCATCGGGATCTCCTTGGAAGTTGAGGGCCGGTCAGAGCGGGCAGATGTAATAGCCGCTGCCGGGGAAGGGGTAGTAGTAGGTGCTGTTGCTCGGGAAGCTCCCCGCGGGGCAGGGCGCGCCGGTCATGTCGCAGCACTGGCCCTGAGTGGCCGACCAGTACACATGGGTCCCCTTGAGGACGCCCGGGGTGCGGCAGGTGGTGTCGCAGGTGCCCAGGGTGACCGCCCGGGCGGGGAGGAGCGCCGTCAGGGCCACGGCCGCGGTCAGGAGGGAGGCGCGAAGCAGATTCTTCATGGATTCTCCTTGGGAATGAGCGAAGTCATGGATCAGGCGTCGTCAATTGATGGGACAGAGGCGCGCGAAACCGCTGGTGGGCTGGAAGGAGCTGCCGCCCGGGGTGGTCCCCGCCGGGCAGGGATTGACCGAGCCGTTGCAGCACTGGGTCTCCGTGGTGTACCAGGAGACCTGGCTGAAGGTATGGGTGGCGGGGTTGGTGCAGAACGTCTTGCAGGTGCCGTAGGAGGGGGTGACGAACGCGTGGCTCGCCGCCAGAGCGCTGAGGCTGAGGGCGGCGGCGAGGGCGGAGGTACGGAGCAGGGTCTTCATAGAGTCTCTCCTTTGAGAAATGCGCCTTCAACTATATCCAGGATGGCGCCGCTGGCGCACCTCCCTTGCTACCGCCCCGCCTCCCGGACTATCCTCTGCTGCTTCGAGGAACCCCGCTCTGCCTTTCCGGCGGCGACCCCTGGCGATCCGACCCTTTAACAATCAAGATGTCGAAATCCATGGAACCCAGCGCTCACGCCGCGTCCATCGCCTGGAACTGGCGCGACCGGTCCGGCGACCAAGCGGCCTCGCGCGCCCGGGAGGCGAAGGCCAACCGGCGCAAGGGGCTGATCGGCGGCGCCGTCGGCTTGGCGTTCGCGGCGCTGCTCCACTTCGGCGTCCACAAGGAGCGGTCGGCGATGGTCGTCGCGGCCATCGCGGTCCTGGTCGCCCTGCTGGCGCTGGCGTCGCCGCTCGGCGCCTACAAGATCCTGGCCCGCTGGCTCGACGTCTTCGCCCACGCCGTGGGCGCCGCCCTCACCTGGGTGCTGATGGCGATCCTCTTCTATCTCGTCTTCCTGCCGGCCGGCCTGATCCTGCGGGCGCGCGGCAAGCTCGGCGTCGCGAAGCACGCCGACAAGCGGTTGCCCACCTACTGGATCGCGACGGAAGAGCGCGAGCGGGCGCGGACCCTCGACTCCTACAAGAAGCAGTTCTGATCTCCACCGGCTGACGATGAAGCTGCTCGGCATCTCCTGCTACTACCACGACTCGGCCGCCGCCCTAGTGGACGCGGGGCGCATCGTCGCCGCGGCGCAGGAGGAGCGCTTCACCCGCAAGAAGCACGACGAGGGGTTCCCCACGAACGCCGTGCGCTACTGCCTGGCCGAGGGGGGCGTGGGGCCGGGCGAGCTCGACGGCGTCGTCTTCTACGACAAGCCGCTGCTCAAGTTCCACCGCATCCTGGAGACCTACCTCGCCACCGTGCCCAAGGGGCTCCGCTCGGCGGTGATGGCGCTGCCGGTCTGGCTGCGCGAGAAGCTCTGGATCCCGCCGCACATCCAGGAGGCCCTGGAGGAGTGCGGCGTGGGCGACGCCAGGGAGATCTTCTTCACCGAGCACCACGAGTCGCACGCGGCGTCGGCCTTCTACCCCTCCCCCTTCGAGGAGGCGGCCGTGCTGACCCTCGACGGCGTCGGCGAGTGGGCCACGACCACGATCGGCGTCGGCGAGGGGAACAAGCTGGAGCTGATCCGCGAGATGACCTTCCCCCACTCGCTGGGGCTGCTCTATTCGGCGTTCACCTACTTCACCGGCTTCCGGGTGAACTCCGGCGAGTACAAGCTGATGGGGCTCGCCCCCTACGGCGAGGGGCGGTACGCGGACCTCATCAAGCGGGAGCTGGTCGACATCCGCGAGGACGGCTCCTTCCGCATGAACATGGACTACTTCGGCTATCTCGACGGCCTGGAGATGACGTCGAACCGGTTCGCGGCGCTCTTCGGCGGGCCGCCGCGCAGCCCGGAGTCGCCGATCACCCAGCGCGAGATGGACCTCGCGAAGTCGATCCAGGACGTCACCGAGGAGATCGTCCTCAAGCTCGCCCGCCACGCCCGCGAGATCACCGGCAAGCGGAACCTCTGCATGGCCGGCGGCGTGGCGCTCAACTGCGTGGCCAACGGCGTGCTGCTGCGCGAAGGGATCTTCGACGACCTCTGGATCCAGCCGGCGGCCGGGGACGCCGGCGGTGCCCTCGGCGCGCCGCTCGCCGTCTGGCACAACGCCATGGGCCGGCCGCGGACGGTCGAGCGCTCGCCGCGCACCGGCAAGCCGCGGGACGCCATGCAGGGGG
The DNA here is from genome assembly GCA_036403495.1 of Thermoanaerobaculia bacterium. GTDB lineage: Bacteria > Acidobacteriota > Thermoanaerobaculia > Multivoradales > UBA5704 > DATARR01. The sequence continues at coordinate 746 of DASWQX010000577.1, read as the reverse complement.
CGCTGCTCGGCCCCGAGTTCACGCGCGACCAGACTCGCGAGTACCTCGACGCCCACGGCTATCCCTACGAGGAGCTGGCGGACGAGGATTGGGCGCGGCGGATCGCCGAGGTGATCGCCGGCGAGAACGTCATCGGCCTCTGCCAGGGGCGGATGGAGTTCGGGCCGCGGGCGCTCGGCGGGCGGTCGATCATCGGCGACGCGCGGTCCCCAAAGATGCAGTCGGTGATGAACCTGAAGATCAAGTACCGCGAGAGCTTCCGGCCGTTCGCGCCGAGCGTGCTGGAGGAGCGGGTGTCGGACTACTTCGAGCTCGACCGCCCCAGCCCCTACATGCTGCTGGTGGCGGACGTGGTGGCCAAGCGGCGCGTGCCGAAGCGGGGGGACGAGAAGGATCTGCAGCTCCTGGAGTGGGTCAACCGCCCGCGCTCGGACGTGCCCGCCATCACCCACGTCGACTACTCGGCGCGCATCCAGACGGTGGGCGAGGAGAGCCCGCGCTACCACGCGATCCTCCAGGAATTCGAGAAGCTCACCGGCTACGGGGTGATCGTCAACACCAGCTTCAACGTGCGGGGCGAGCCGATCGTCTGCACGCCCGAGGACGCCTACCGCTGCTTCATGCGCACCGAGATGGACTACCTGGTGCTCGGCCCCTTCCTGCTGCAGAAGAGCGCCCAGCCGGCGCTCGAGGAGCGCGTGGACTGGCGGCAGGAATATCAACTGGATTAACCTGGAAGGGCGGCC
>DASWQX010000576.1:0-3151 GCA_036403495.1 Thermoanaerobaculia bacterium | reverse complement strand
CCGCCACGCCCGCAACAGCGACTGGCGGCACGTGCGGGCCAACGACATCATCTCCATGCCGGATGCCTGGGAATACCCCTGGTTCGCCTCATGGGACCTTGCGCTCCAGAGCCTCGTCCTGGCGATGGTCGACCCCGATTTTGCCAGGGGGTAGCTGCTGCTGCTGGTCGACGAGGCCTATACCCACCCGAATGCTGCTTTGCCGGCTTACGAATGGGGCTTCGGCGATGCCAACCCGCCGCTTCACGCCTGGGCGGCGTGGCGGGTATTCGAACTCGACCGGGCGCTCACCGGCACCCCGGACCACGATTTCCTCAAGCGCATCTTCAACCGGATGACGCTGAATTTCACCTGGTGGGTGAACCGCAAGGACCGAGAGGGGCGCAACCTGTTCCAGGGCGGCTTCCTCGGCCTCGACAATATCGGGATCTTCGACCGCTCGAAGCCCATCGGCAACGGCGACGAACTCACCCAGTCGGACGCCACCGCCTGGATGGCGATGTTCGCCCTCAACCTGATGCGCATCGCCATCGAGCTGGCGCTGCAGGACCGCACCTACGAGGACATGGCGGGCAAGTTCTTCGAGCACTTCCTGCTGATCGCGGCGGCCACCGGCGAGGGCGTGTGGGACGAGGAGGACGGGTTCTTCTACGACGTGATCGAGACCGAATCCGGCGAGCGCCGGCCGATCCGCGTCCGCACCCTGGTGGGGCTGATCCCGATCTACGCGGTGGCCGTCCTGTCGGAGGCCGAGACCGCGCGCCTGCCGGGCTTCACGGCGCGCCTGCGCTTCTTCCTGCAGAACCGGCCGGACCTCGCGAGCCTCGTCTCCCGCTGGAACGAGCCGGGCCAGGGCCGCACGGGGCTACTCTCGCTGCTCCGCGGCCACCGGCTGAAAGCGCTTCTGCGCCGGATGCTCGACCCGGCGGAATTCCTGTCGGATCACGGGGTGCGTGGGGTCTCGCGGGTCTATGCCGACAATCCCTTCTGCTTCCCCTGGAACGGGCACGACCTCGGCCTCGCCTACGAGCCCGCCGAATCCCGCTCGCGGCTCTTCGGCGGCAACTCGAACTGGCGTGGGCCGGTCTGGCTGCCCGTCAACTATCTCCTGATCGAGAGCCTGCACCGCTTCCACGCCTATTACGGCCCGGATTTCCGCGTCGAGGCCCCGGCCGGCTCGGGCACATTGCACTCGCTGCAGGAGATCGCGGACGACCTCTCCCGCCGCCTCGTCGCCCTCTCGACCCGGGGTCCGGATGGGCGCCGCCCCGTCTACGGCACCTCCCGCCTGGAGCAGGAGGACCCGCATTTCCGCGACCACGTTCTGTTCTACGAGTACTATGACGGCGATACCGGCCGCGGCGTCGGTGCCTCCCACCAGACTGGCTGGTCTGGCCTCGTCGCCCTCCTGATCCAGCAATGCGCGACGGGTCCGGCGGATCGGATGCGGCGGTAATCGGCGTACGCCGCTGCGGAGGGGCTCGTGCGTTGGCCGCCCCATCGTCACCCGCCCGTATCCCCCGGCCGCCTCATCGCCGCGATCTCCGCAACCTTTCCTTAAGCGCCTTTCGCAAGCGCTCCTTCAATCTGTCCTGCGATCCTCCAGGTGCAGGGTCTCCCGCGCCCGCCGGAGACCGTCATGGACCTCTCATCATGGATCTGAAGGACGTCACCCTCGTCCTCGCGCTCCTCGCTGCCGCGTTCTCGCTCGCTGCCCTCGTCTGGCGCCGGGCGGCGCCGGGCCGCGAGGAGGCGGCAATCGAGGATCTGCACGGGCGCATCACCCGGATCTCCGAGAGCGAGGAACGCTACCGCGCCCTTGTGGAGGCCACCATGGAGATCATCGTCCAGCGCGACGCGCTCGGGCGCATCACCTTCGCCAATGCGGGCTTCGCGCGGCTCCTCGGCCGCAGCCCCCTCGAGCTGGTCGGCGCCACCCTCGACCTGCAGGTGCTGGAGGACCGGGGCCTGGTACGCGACGCCGACGGCATCCGCCGCGTGGAGGCGCAGGTCCTGCCTGTCGACGGGGAGCCGCGCTGGTTCTCCTTCGTGGAGATGCCGGTCCTGCGTGAGGGCGCCTCGCCGCAATGGCTGCGGGCCGGCGTCGACATCACGGGCCGCATCGAGGCGACGCGCTCCCTCGACGAGGCGCTGGCGCGTGCCGAATCCGCCAACGTGGCGAAGTCGCGCTTCCTCGCCACCGTCAGCCACGAGTTCCGCACGCCGCTCAACGGCATCCTGGGCATGGCCGACCTCGTCCTCGAGACCGGGCTCGACCCTGAGCAGCGCACCTATGTCGACGCGGTGCGCACCAGCGGCAAGGCGCTCCTCGGCCTGATCGACGGAATCCTGGATTTCTCCCGCATCGAGGCCGGGCGCCTCGACCTCGCGGCCGAGCCCTTCGACGTGGCCGCCGTCGCGGAGGCCGTGGTGGAGCTGCTGGCGCCCCGCGCCCAGGATAAGGGCATCGAGATCGCCCTCGACGTCGCCGACGACCTCGCGCCCCTCGTGGTCGGCGATGCCGAGCGGGTGCGCCAGATCCTGATCAATCTCGCGGGCAATGCCATCAAGTTCACCCATGCGGGCGGCGTCGGCGTCAGCCTCAGCCGTCACGCCGAAGGCCTCGCGCTCGCGATCGCGGATACCGGCCCGGGCATTCCGGAGGATCGGATCCCGATCCTGTTCGAGGAGTTCGAGCAGGGCGACAACAGTGCCAGCAGCCCGCACGAGGGCACCGGCCTCGGCCTCGCCATCACGCGGCGCCTCGTTGCCCGGATGGGCGGACGAATCGAGGCGGAATCGCGCCTCGGGCGCGGCTCGACCTTCCGGGTGATGCTGCCCCTGCCCGAAGCGCCCCTGCCCGAAGCGCCTTGGCCCGAGGCCGCCGCGCAGCCGGCACCCGTCCCCCGGGCCGATCTCGGGGGCCGCCGCATCCTGATCGTGGCCGATTCGCCCTTCCAGGCGCCTTCTCTCGCCCGCCGCCTGTCGCGCTCCGGCGCCGCTGCCGTGGTGGTGCCGAACTTCGAGGCCGGGCTCGCCGCCCTGCCGGCGGCCCGGTTCGACGCCCTCATCGCCGACCGGGCCCTCGGGGACGAGACCGTGCGGCGGCTCGCCGACGCGGCCCGCGCCAGCGGCGTGCGCTGCAGCTTGA
>DASWQX010000575.1:0-2734 GCA_036403495.1 Thermoanaerobaculia bacterium | reverse complement strand
GCCTGGCAGATGCAGCCCCGTTACAGCCCGGACGGCAAGACCCTCGCCTTCACCAGCGACCAGGGAGGCGGCGACAACATCTGGCTCTCCGATCGCGACGGCAAGAACCCCCGCGCCGTCACCAAGGAGAGCTTCCGGCTGCTCAACAGCCCGTCGTGGACCCCGGACGGCCAGTACGTCGTGGCCCGCAAGCACTTCACCGCCCAGCGCTCGCTCGGCGCCGGCGAGATGTGGCTCTACCATCGCAGCGGCGGCGACGGCCTGCAGCTCACCAAGAGGCCCAACGACCAGAAGGACGCCGGCGAGCCCGCCTTCTCGCCCGACGGCCGCTACGTCTACTTCAGCCAGGACATCACCCCGGGCAAGGTCTTCGAATACAACAAGGACCCCAACGGCGAGATCTTCGTCATCCAGCGGCTCGACCGCCGGACCGGCAACGTCCAGCACTTCGTCACCGGCGCGGGGGGCGCGGTCCGCCCGACGCCGTCGCGGGACGGTAAGACGCTCGCCTTCATCCGCCGGGTGCGCGGCAAGAGCGTGATCCATCTGATGGACCTGCGCTCCGGCGAGGTCTGGCCGGTCTACGACGGGCTCGACCGCGACATGCAGGAGACCTGGTCGATCCACGGCCTCTACCCATCGATGGCCTGGACCCCCGACGACAAATCGCTGGTCTTCTGGGCCGGCGGCAAGATCCAGCGCCTCGACGTGGCCAGCCGCAAGGTGACGGACATCCCGTTCCACGTCCACTCCACGCGCCAGGTCACCCAGGCTGTGCGCTTTCCCGTCGAGGTCGATCCCAGGACCTTCGAGACCCGGATGCTCCGCTGGGTGAGCGTCTCGCCGAAGGGGGACCGGGCCGTTTTCCAGGCGCTCGGCCACCTCTGGGTCCGCGACCTCCCCAACGGCAAGCCGCGGCGGCTGACGCATCAGACCGATCACTGGGAGGTCTTCCCCGCCTTCTCGCGCGACGGCCGCCAGATCGTCTACACCACCTGGGACGACGACAAGCTGGGCACCGTGCGCGTGGTCTCTGCGGAGGGCGGCGAGGGGCGCGTGGTGGTCAAGGCTCCCGGGCAGTACGTCGAGCCGGCCTTCTCGCCGGACGGCCGGCAGATCGTCTATCGCAAGATCGAAGGGGGATTCATCCGCACCGCCGCCTGGTCGCTCGATCCGGGGGTCTACCGCGTGGCCGCCGCCGGCGGTGATCCGGTTCTGATCACCGAGGACGGCGAGCAGCCCCATTTCGGCGCCGAGAGCGATCGTGTCTATCTGCTCAGGTCGGGAGAGGAAGGGAAGCGCCAGCTCGTCTCGGTCGGCCTCGACGGCAAGGACGAGCGCCCCCACTTGTCGAGCGAGAACGCGACCTCGTTCCAGGTCTCGCCGGACGGCCGCTGGGTGGCGTTCATCGAGCGTTTCCAGGCCTACGTGATGCCGTTCGTCGCCACCGGCAAGACGGTGGACGTGGGGCCGAAGGAGTCCGCGCTCCCGATCCGCCGGGTCACCCGCGACGCCGGCGAGACGCTGCGCTGGTCGGGCGACTCGAAGAGCCTCAACTGGTCGCTCGGCCCCGAGCTCTACACCCTCGAGGTCAGGAACGCCTTCAGCTTCCTGGAGGGAGCTCCCGAGACCCTCCCCGACCCGCCGGCCAAAGGGCTGGACCTCGGCTTCCAGGCCGAGAGCGACGTCCCCAAGGGAACGGTGGCGGTAGTCGGCGGCCGGGTCGTCACGATGGCCGGCGCGCGCGGGGACGAGGTGATCGAGGACGGCACGGTGGTCCTCGAAGGCAACCGCATCAAGGCGGTAGGGCCGCGGGCGAGCGTCGCCGTGCCCGCCGGCGCCTACGTGGTGGACGCCAAGGGCAAGACGGTGATCCCGGGCCTGATCGACGTCCACTGGCATGGACCGTTCGGCTCGGACGGCATCATCCCGCAGCGCAACTGGGTCACCTACGCCAGCTTGGCCTACGGCGTGACCACCCTCCACGATCCGTCGAACGACACCGATACGGTCTTCGCCGCGTCCGAGCTCCAGCGCGCCGGCCTGATCACCGGCCCGCGCATCTTCTCGACCGGCACCATCCTCTACGGCGCCAACGCGCCGTTCACCGCCACCGTGGACAGCCTGGAGGACGCGCGCTCCCACCTGCGGCGTCTGAAGGCGGTGGGGGCGTTCAGCGTCAAGAGCTACAACCAGCCGCGCCGCGACCAGCGCCAGCAGATCATCGCCGCCGCCCGCGAGCTCGGCATGATGGTGGTCCCCGAGGGGGGCTCGCTCTTCGAGCACAACATGACCCAGGTGGTCGACGGCCACACCGGCATCGAGCACTCGATCCCGGTGGCGAAGATCTACGCCGACGTGGTCCAGCTCTGGAAGGGGACCCAGGTGGGCTACACGCCGACGCTGATCGTCGGCTACGGCGGCATCTGGGGTGAGAACTACTGGTACGACAAGACCCACGTCTGGGAGAACGACCGCCTGCTCGGCTTCGTCCCCCGCGAGGTGATCGACGAGCGCTCGCGCCGCCGGGTCACCGCGCCGGACGAGGAGTACAACCACTTCGACCTCGCCCGCCTCGCGACTCAGCTCTCGCGCGCCGGCGTCGAGGTGCAGATCGGCGCCCACGGCCAGCGTGAGGGCCTCGGAGCCCACTGGGAGATGTGGATGCTCGCGCAAGGCGGGATGACGCCGATGGAAGTCCTGCGGGTGGCGACGATCAACGGTGCCCGCTATA
>DASWQX010000574.1:0-1566 GCA_036403495.1 Thermoanaerobaculia bacterium | reverse complement strand
CTCGCGCTGCTCTTTGCATTCATCTTTCTCGACCTGCGCAACGTCCCGGCGAACCTGCTGTCCATTGGCGCCATCGACTTCGGCATCCTGGTCGACGGCGCCGTGGTGATGGTGGAGAACGTCTTCCGCCAGTTGGCGCTGCGCGAGGGGAAGCCGTTCAAGATCCACGAGGTGATCCTCGAGGCCGCCGGTGAGGTCGACCGGCCGATCGTCTACGCGTCCGCGGTGATCATGGCGGGGTTCCTCCCCATCTACGCTCTCTCCGGCGCCTCGGGCGAGCTCTTCCGGCCGATGGCGGACACCACCCTCTTCGCCCTGCTCGGCTCGCTGATCCTCACCCTCACCCTGCTGCCGGTGCTCTGCGCCTGGGTGCTCCGCAAGGGGGTGCGCGAGCGGCGCAACGTGATCTTCGAGGCGATCAAGTCCGTCTACACCCGCGGCCTCGACGCCTGCCTGCGCCACCCCTGGCTGACCACGGCGGTCTCGACGCTCCTCCTCCTCGGCTCGCTGCTGCTGGTCCCGGGCATCGGCGCCGAGTTCATGCCCCATCTCGACGAGGGCGCCCTCTGGGTCCGCGCCAACATGCCGTCCACCATTTCGTTCGAGGAGGCGTCCAGGATCTCGCCGCAGGTACGGGCGATCCTGCGCTCCTTCCCGCAGGTCACCACGGTGGCCAACGAGCTCGGCCGGCCGGACGACGGCACCAATCCGACCGGTTTTTTCAACAACGAGTTCTTCGTCGGCCTCAAGCCCTACAGCGAATGGACGGGCCCTTACCGCACCAAGCCGCAGCTCATCGAGGCCATCAACAAAAAACTCGAGGCGTTCCCCGGCATCGTCTTCAACTTCACGCAGCCGGCCGAGGACGCGGTCGATGAAGCGGAGACCGGCCTGAAGAGCGCGCTGGCCGTCAAGATTTTCGGCTCCGATCTCAAGGTGCTGGAGGGGAAGGGGAGGGAGATCCAGCAGGTGCTCTCGCGGGTGCCCGGAATCCGTGAGGTCACGGTGGTCAAGCAGCTCGGCCAGCCGAGCCTGGTGGTCAACATCGACCGCGGCAAGATCGCGCGCTATGGCCTCAACGTAGCGGACATCAACGGCCTGATCGAGGCCGCGGTGGGCGGCTCGCCGGCGACCCAGGTGGTGCAGGGGGAGAAGCTCTTCGACCTCGTGGTCCGCCTCCAGCCGCAATTCCGCCAGACCCCGGAGGCGATCGGCAACATTCTGGTGGCGACGGCGGGGGGCCAGCAGGTGCCGCTCAAGGAGCTGGCGCAGATCCAGGTCGTCAACGGCGCCGCCTTCATCTACCGGGAGGACAGCTCGCGCTACATCGGCGTCCAGTATTCGGTGGTGGGGAGGGACCTCGCGAGCGCCGTCGAGGACGCCCGCAAGCAGACCGACGCGCGGGTGAAGCTCCCCGGCGGCTACCGGGCCGTCTGGGGCGGCGAATACGAGGAGTACACCGCCTCGCGCGATCAGCTCCGGATCATCCTGCCGCTGACGATCGCGCTGATCTTCATCATCCTTTTCCTGCTTTACAACAACTTCAAGTTCCCGTTCATCACCGTC
>DASWQX010000573.1:0-2682 GCA_036403495.1 Thermoanaerobaculia bacterium | reverse complement strand
GAGCGCGGCGGCGGGAGGCGCGGCCGGCCCGCCGCCGGAGCGGCCGAACAGGAAATAGCCGCCGGCGCCCAGGGCGACCAGGAGGGCCGCGGCGATGCCGATCCAGAGCGGCGCCTTCGAGGGCTCCGCCGCCTTAGCCTGGGCGCGGGTCCCCGGCAGGGTGGCCTCGCGCACGCCGGTCGACTCCCGGAAATCGGCCGCCGCTGCCGCCACAGGCGCCGCTACCGGGAGCACGGCCGTGAAGCGCTGCTGCGGCAGCTCGAGCCGCTTCTCGGCCTGGATCTCCTGGCTCTCGCGCTCGATCTCGTCGCGGAAGAGGTTGTGCATGAAGAAGGCGAGGTTGAAGGTGGTCGGGCTGAAGTTGCTGTCGATCATCAGCTTCGACAGCGTCTTGTGCCAGGTGACGGCGTCGCCGATCCGCTGCTCGCGGGGCACCAGGCTCTTCTTGAGCAGCGCCGCGATGGGCGGCGGCAGCGGCGTGCCCTCGTTGGGGAGCTGTGCGGCGTCGATCCGGGCCGCGAGGACCTCGGGAGGCGCGGCCGGCAGGCGCTCGCCGGTCAGCAGCTCGAAGAGGGTGGCGCCCAGGGAGTAGACGTCGTCGGCCCGGGAGACCGGCGTGCCGTTCAGCGTCTCGGGCGAGAGGTAGGGGCGCAGCGACTCGTCCTGCCAGCCGCCGGCCGCCAGGTCGCGCAGCCCCGGGGCCATCTCGAAGCCGAGCAGGCGGGTCTCACCCTCGTTCGAGATCATCACCAGGTGCGGCACCACGAACCCGTGCAGCACCCGTTCATCCTGGACCCGGCTCTCGTAAGCGGCGGCGAGCGCCAGCGCCAGACGCTCGGCGATCAGCAGGGCATGATCGGTGGGGATCGGCGAATGCTGCCGGGCCGACTGCGCGAAGACGGTCGCGAGGCTCTTGCCCGAGATGTAGTCGTAGGCCGTGTAGGGGAAGCTCCGCACGCGGCCGAGGTCGACGCCGCTGCCGATGTTGGGGCTCTTCAGGATCTCCTGGACGGCGGCGCGCCCCGAGACCCGGGCCCACAGCTTCTCGCCGTCGATGCCCTTGCCGTTGAAGACCCGGAGCAGGACGACCTGCTCCATTCCCCCATCCTTGCCGACCCTGCCGCCGCGGAAGATCTCGCCGAGCGGGTCCTCCGTCAGCTTCTTGAGAAGCAGATACTTCCCAAACTCCTCCGGGATATTCATCAGATGCCTCCTCTGGGGCGGCGCGCCGCCGTTCAAAGCGGCCCTCCACTCGGAGTGCGGCGCGACGGTACTGTTGTGGCCTGTTCCTGTCGCTTGATACACCAGCGGTCAGGAACTGTCAATCGAGGACTACCGAGAAGATTTTACCGGCCGCCGGCTCCGCGCTCGCGCCGTTCCGCCGCCCAGCGGTCGCGCCAGTACTTCTTCTGCCAGATCTCGACGTTGCGGTTGTGCTCGGCGAGCGTCTCGGCGAAGACGTGGGTGCCGTCGTTGCGGCTGACGAAGTAGAGGTAGGGGACGTTGGCGGGCGCCGCAGCCGCGATCAGGCTGGCGGCCCCGGGCGAGCAGATGGGCCCGGGCGGCAGCCCGGCGTAGCGGTAGGTGTTGTAGGGGGAGTCCATGCGCAGATCGTCGCGGCGGAGGTTGCCGTTCCAGCGGCCGGCGCGCTTCAGGGCGTAGATGACGGTGGGGTCCGCCGCCAGGCCGATCCGGCGGGCGAGCCGGTTGCTGTAGACGGCGGCGATCAGCGGCCGGTCCTGGGAGGCCTTGGCCTCCTTCTCGACGATGCTGGCGAGGGTCACCACCTGCCGGAGGCTCCGTCCGGGCGGGCCCTGCGCGAGGCGCGGGCGGACGTCGCGCTCGAAGCGCCGGCGGAAGGTCCTGACCAGGGTCTCGACGATCTCGCGCTCGGGGGTGCCGAAGGCGAAGCTGTAGGTCTCGGGGAAGAGGTACCCCTCGAGGTCCTGGGCGTCGGGGTCGAGGTCGGCGATCAGCCGTGGCGAGCGCATCAGGGCGAGGAAGACCTCGCGGTGCCCGTAGCCGTCGCGGGCGAGTTGCTCGGCGATCTCGTCCACGGTCAGCCCCTCGACGATCGTCAGCGTGCGGGCGACGATCTGCCCCTTGACCAGCATGCGCAGCACCTGCGCGGTGGTGAGGGGGCCGCGGAAGCGGTACTGGCCCGCCTGGATCCTGGGCTCGCCCTTGAAGACGAGGTAGACGCGGGCGAGCTTGGCGTCGGCGATCACCCCGTCGCGCTGCAGGGTCTGCAGGATCTGGCCGGTGCCGGAGCCCGGCGCGATCGTCACCAGCCGGTCCGCCCCCGGGTAGCCCTTGTACGGGCTGCGCAGCGTCCACCAGGACCAGGCCGCCAGGACGGCGGGCACCATCAGCAGCAGGAACAGGACGCCCAGGCCGCACCCGCGCCTGCCACCCCGGGATTTTCCGCTTCGCGCCACCTCGTCTCCTCTCTACCGGCCCTCGCGGTCGAGGGCGTCCTGCAGCAGGATCTGCGCGGCCACCGCGTCGATCCTCTCCGGCTCCCGCCGCGTGTCGACGCCGGCCTGGCGCAGCCGCCCGGCCGCTTCGACGCTGGTCAGCGCCTCGTCCACCCACTCCACGGGGAGCCCCGTCATCTCGGCCAGGCGGGCGCCGAAGCGGCGCGACCGCTCGGCCGTGGCGCCGCGCCGGCCGGAGAGGTCG
>DASWQX010000572.1:0-7306 GCA_036403495.1 Thermoanaerobaculia bacterium | reverse complement strand
CAGCCTCTCGCCGCTAGCCGGCGAGGCCGGCGGCGCGGCCCGCGAGCTCGAGACGACGGTGCGGCGCGACCTCGACGTCTCCGGCTATTTCGAGATCCAGGGGCCCGAGGCGCTCTCCGGGCTGGCGCTCTCCGGCGATGTCCAGAAGGATCTCGGCGCCTACCGCTCCACCGGCAACGAGGTGCTGCTGCTGGGCGACCTGCGGAGCGAGGGGGACAAGCTGGTCTTCGAGGGACGGGTGCTCGACCTCGGCAGCGGCCAGGCGGTGCTCGCCAAGCGCTACAGCGGCCCCTCCTCGGTCAGCCGGCGGATGGCCCACACCTTCGCCGACGAGGTGATCCGCTTCCTGGTGGGCAAGCCGGGGATCGCCCTCTCCGAGATCGCCTTCAGCTCGGACCGCACCGGCAACAAGGAAATCTACGTCATGGATTACGACGGCGAGAACCAGCGGCGGATCACCGGCCACCGCTCGACCTCGCTGTCGCCGGCGTGGAGCCCGAACGGCGAATCGATCGCCTACACCTCGTTCTTCAACGGCCCGCCGGCGCTCTACCTGGCCGACGTCGGCAGCGGCCGCAAGCGCCCGATCATCACCTCCGGCTCGCTCAACACCAGCCCCAGCTTCTCGCCGGACGGCCGACACATCGCCTTCGCCCGCTCGCTCGACGGCAACGTCGAGATCTTCACCGCCGACCTCGACGGCGGCAACCTGCGGCGGCTGACCAACTCGCCGGCCATCGACACCAACCCGGCCTGGAGCCCCAAGGGGGGCGAGATCGCCTTCACCTCCAGCCGCGCCGGCAACCCGAGCATCTATCTGATGGACTCCGAGGGGGCCAATCAGCGGCGGGTCACCTTCGAGGGGACCTACAACGACGGCGCCGCCTGGAGCCCGGAGGGGGACCTGATCGCCTACACCAGCCGGCGCGACGGGCAGTTCCAGATCGCGGTCACCAACGTCGTCACCCTGGAGTCGCGGGTGCTCACCTCGGGCGCCGGCGAGGCCCAGTCGCCGACCTTCTCGCCGGACGGCCGCAAGATCGCCTTCACCTCGCGGCGCGGCGGCAAGAACCAGATCTGGGTCATGGACCTGGACGGCGGCAACCTCCACGCGCTCACCACCGAGGGGAACAACGACCTCGCCGACTGGTCGCGGAGCGTACCCGCGAAGTAAGCCGGTTTTGATACAGTAGGATGATGAATTTTCCACGAGCCTTTTCGATCCGCCTTTTTGCATAAGGAGAGACCATGAGCCGAAAGTGGATGATATGGATGGTGATGGCGGTGCTGCTGACCTTCCTGTACGGGTGCCCGAAGAAGAAGCCGATGACCAAGCCGTCCGACCTCAACGTCGAGACGACCTCGGTGCCGGCCCCGGCGCCCGCGCCCGCTCCGGCGCCCCAGGACGTTCAGGCGCCGGCGGCGCCCGAGGTCAACGACCAGAAGGAAGACCGGCTGATGTCGTCGGACCTCCAGGTGGTCAACGACGAGCTCAAGCGGCGCGGCTTCAGCCCCGACGTCTACTTCGACTACGACGAGAGCAACCTCAGCGACGACACCCGCGAGAAGCTGTCGCGCAACGCCGACCTGCTCAAGGGGAACCCCCAGTTCTCGGTCACCGTCGAGGGGCACGCCGACTCGCGCGGCACCAGCGAGTACAACCTGGCCCTCGGCGAGCGCCGCGCCAACGCGGTCCGCGACTACCTGAGCTCGCTCGGCGTCGTCGCCAACCGCATGCGCACCATCTCCTACGGCAAGGAGCGCCCCGTCTGCACCGAGGAGACGGAGAGCTGCTGGTCGCAGAACCGGCGCGCCCACATGATCATCACCGGGCGTTCGAACGTGGGTTGACCATGAGGTTCCGGCACACTCTTCCGCTCGCCGGCTGCCTGGCGGCCTGGCTCGCCGTCACCGGCTGCGTCTCGTCCCAGGACATCGAGGGGCTGCAGTCGCAGCTCTCGGACGTCCAGAAGCAGATGCTGCAGCTCCAGAAGCAGGCCCAGGAGGCCCCCAGCAAGCAGGAGGTGGCAACCTTGGGGACCAACGTCACCCAGCAGATGCAGGGGCTGCTCAAGACCGAGGCGGACATGCAGGTCAAGCTGCAGGACCTCGGCGGGCAGATCGAGGCCTTGCAAGCCAAGCTGGAGGACACCAACTACCGCCTCTCCCAGCTCTCGCAGCAGATCGCCACCACCAACCAGGAGCTCAAGGCCGCCCGCAGCCAGGCGGCCGCGCCGCCGGCCGAGAGCCTGCCGCCGGCGGCGCAGCCGGCGCCACCCCCCCAGAACGGCGGCGGCGGCGCCGGGATCGACCCCAAGAGCCTCTACGACTCGGCCTACAACGACTACCTGAAGGGGAACTTCGACCTCGCCATGCGCGAGTTCCAGGAGTACCTGTCGAACTTCCCCAACACCGACCTCTCCGACAACGCGGCCTACTGGATCGGCGAGTCTTACTACCGCCAGCGCCGCTTCCGCCAGGCCATCGAGCAGTTCGACCTCGTGCTCACCCGCTATCCCAAGGGGGACAAGGTGCCGAGCGCGCTGCTCAAGAAGGGGTACTCCTACCTGGAGCTCAACGAGCGCTCGCAGGGGGTGGTGCAGCTCCAGCACGTCATCCGCCAGTACCCCACGAGCGACGAGGCGAACCTGGCCCGACAGCGGTTGCGGGAGATCGGGGTTGACGCAGGCTAGGGCCTGATGCTATAAAGCTTTGTCGCACTTCGGTGCGACTTCGTGTTTCACGGGAACTCTTTCCACCATCGAGACCTAGCGAGAGCGACGAAAGAAATATGGCGAATACCAAGTCGGCTGAGAAGCGCAACCGTCAGAACGTCCAGGCGCGGGAGCGCAACCGCGCGCACCGCTCCAGCCTGCGCACCGCGATCAAGAAGCTGCGCACCGCCGTCGCGAGCGGCGACGCCTCCCGGGCTCAGGCCATCCTGGCGGAGACGCTGGGCGTGATCGACAAGACCGCCCAGAAGCGGGTCATCCACGCGAACACCGCGTCGCGCTACAAGTCCCGGCTGGCCCACAAGGTCGCCGCGCTCGGCAGCAAGTAGGTCTCGTTTCTGTAGGGGCGGCCCTGTGTGGCCGCCCTGTTCCGCCCGAATCCAACGCCGCCCTGTTCCGCCCGAATCCACGCCAGCGGGGTTCCCCCCGCCCAGGGCGGCCTACAGCACTGGTTTACTAGAACCCTTCCAGCAGGTCCGTCACCAGCGTCTGCGCGAAGCGCTTCGAGGCTTTGTCGATGGTCTCGTTCTCGCGATCGAAGAAGTCCGCCGCCGTGGGATCGAGCGGGTAGTTCTCGCGGAAGGTGTAGCGGTCGCTCTTCCAGATCACCTTCCCCTCCGTCCCCACCCGCTTGAAGGTGATCTGGGCTGTGATCGCCATCTCGTACTGGTTGGCGCGGCCGGTCTGGTCGAAGGTCACCGGCGTCTCGGTGAAGCTGGTCACCGCGCCGACGATCTCGGCGTTGGCCTGCCCCTCGCTCCCAACCACCGAGAAGCGCTGCCGCGTCACCAACTCGGTGGCGATCGCCTGGGTAAGCGACTGCTCGACCTGCGGGCGCTGGGTGTTGTTCTTCAGCGGCTGGAGGTACACCGCCTTGATGTCGGGCGGAATGTTGGTGCTCCGCCCCACCAGCGCATAGCCGCAGCCGGCGAGGGCGAGGAGCAGGGCCGCGAGGGCCCCGGTGAGAAGAGTGCTTTTTTTCATGCGGACTTCCTCGTTACCAGGTTGATCAGGCGCCCGGGGACCAGGACGGCCTTGGCCAGCTCGCGCCCCGCCAGGTGCTCCTGCACCTTGGGGCTGGCGAGGACGATGGCGCGCACCTCTTCCTCGCCGGCGGCGGCATCCACCTCCACGCGGTCGCGCAGCTTGCCGTCGACCTGCACGACGAGATGGATGCGGTCGCGGTGGAGCTTCGCCTCGTCGTGCTCCGGCCAGGAGCTGTCGAGCAGGCTCCGGGTATGCCCCCGCTTCTCCCAGAGCTCCTCGGTGATGTGCGGCGCCAGTGGGTGGAGGAGCTGGATCAGGGTGTCGAACGCCGCCTCGCAGGCGGCGCGCGACGCGCTCTTCTCCTCCAGCGCCCGCGACAGGCTGTTGGAGAGCTCCATCAGCGACGCCACGGCGGTGTTGAACGAGAAGCGCTCGCAGCTCTGCGTCACCCGCTGGATGGTGGCGTGGCGGTCGCGCTCCAGATCCGCGTCGCCAGGTGCCGTCGGCGGCGCCTCGGCCAGGCGCTCCGGCAACTTCCAGACCCGCGTCAGGAAGCGGTAGGCGCCCGAGACCGCCTCATCGCTCCACTCGGCCTCCTTGTCCGGCGGGCCGATGAAAAGGGTGTAGACGCGCTCGGTGTCGGCGCCCATGGCGTCGATCAGCTCGTCGGGCGAGACCGTGTTGCCGCGCGACTTCGACATCTTCTCCACCCGTCCGGACTTCTCCGAGAAGCGGGTGATCATCCCCTGGTTGAACAGGTTCTGGAACGGCTCCTCGATGCCCACCATCCCGAAGTCGTGCAGCACCTTGCAGATGAACCGCGCGTAGAGCAGGTGGAGGATGGCGTGCTCGATGCCGCCGATGTACTGGTCGACCGGCATCCATCGGGCGGCGGTGGCGGAATCGAACATCTTCGTTGCGTCGCGCGGCGACAGGAAGTGTAGGTAGTACCAGGAGCTGTCGACGAAGGTGTCCATGGTGTCGGTCTCACGCCGCGCCGGGCCGCCGCACTTCGGGCAGACGGCGTCGACGAACGACGCCGAGCGCGACAGCGGGTTCCCCTCGCGGCCGGTGAACTCGACATCGTAGGGGAGCTCGACCGGGAGCTGGTCGTCGGGGAGCGGCACCATGCCGTCCGTGTCGCAGTAGACCACCGGGATCGGCGTCCCCCAGTAGCGCTGGCGCGAGATCAGCCAGTCGCGCAGGCGATAGACGACCTTGCCGTTCCCCCAGCCCTTCGACTCGATCCAGGCGATGAACCGGACGATCGTCTCCGGCCCGTCGGCGGCGCCGTCGAAGGGCGGCGCGTTGCGGATCGTCCCCTGGTGGAGGATGGGTTCGGTCAGCGCCGCGGCGTCCATCTCGCCCTTCTCCAGGTGGTAGACCAACCGGATCGGCAGCCCTTCCTGGCGCGCGAAGGCGAGGTCGCGGGCGTCGTGGGCCGGCACGGCCATGATGGCGCCGGAGCCGTACTCGGGGAGCACATAGTTGGCGAGCCAGACGGGGATCTCCTCGCCCGTCGCCGGATTGATCGCCACCGCGCCGGTGTCGCGCCCCTCCTTCGGGTTCTCCTCCGACGAGCGCTGGATGCGCGGCGTGTTGCGCACAGCCTCGGTCCAGGCCGCGATCGCCGCCGCATCCCGGTGCTTTTCGAGCAGGCGCGCGGCCAGCGGGTGCTCGGGCGCCAGCACCAGGAAGGTGGCGCCGTGCAGCGTGTCGGGGCGGGTGGTAAAGACGGTGACCGACTCGTTCAGCGCCGGGATGGCGAAGCGGATCTCCGCCCCTTCCGAGCGGCCGATCCAGTTGCGCTGCATGATCTTGACCTTCTCGGGCCACCCCTCCAGGGTGTCGAGGCCGGCGAGCAGGCGGTCGGCGTAGTCGGTGATGCGGAAGAACCACTGCTCGAGGTCGCGCTGGATGACCGGCGTGCCGCAGCGCTCGCAGGCGCCGTCCACCACCTGCTCGTTGGCGAGCACGGTGCGGCAGCTCGGGCACCAGTTGACCGGCGCCATCTTCTTGTAGGCGATCCCCTTCTCCAGGAGGCGCAGGAACAGCCACTGGTTCCAGCGGTAGTACTCGGGGAGGCAGGAGGCGATCTCCTTCGACCAGTCGTAGAGGATGCCCCAGCGCCTGAACTGCTGCTTCATCACCTCGATGTTGGCCAGCGTCCAGTCGCGCGGATGGATGCCGCGCTGGATGGCGGCGTTCTCGGCCGGCAGGCCGAAGGCGTCCCAGCCCATCGGGTTGAGCGCCCGCTTGCCCGTCATCCGCAGGTAGCGGTAGAGGGCGTCGCCCAGGATGTAGTTGCGCCCGTGGCCGACGTGGAGGCGGTCTCCCGACGGGTAGGGGAACATCATCAGCATGTAGTACTTGCCGTCCGCCTGGCCCAGGTCCACCTCGGCCATCCGCGCCGCTTCCCAGCGGTCCTGCCATTTGGCCTCGACGGCCTTGTGGTCGTAGGGGGTGCTCATCGCTTCGCGTCTATCTCCACCGGTCAGGTCAGGCTCCACCGGTCAGGTCAGGCTGCCGGGAAAGGTGTGCTGCTTCAGGAGGCCGTCCAGCAGGCCGTTGACGAAGCGCCCCGACTGCTCGGAGCCGAACTTCTTGGCCAGCTCGATCGCCTCGTCGAGCACCACCAGCTTGGGGGTGTCGCGCTCGTGGAGCATCTCATAGACGGCGAGGCGCAGGATGTTGCGGTCAACCGGGGGCATGCGCTCCAGGCGCCAGTTGTCGGCCTGGCCGCGGATCAGCTCGTCGATCGCCTCCCGGCCGTCGACGGTGCCGCGGACGAGCGCCTGAGCGTATTCGAAGGCCTCGTCCACCCGCTTCTTGCGGCGGACGCCCTCCTCGCGGTCCCCCAGCGCCGGCGCTCCCGTTTCCTTCTCCTGGGAAGCGGCCTCGCGCGCCAGATATTCCGTGAGATCAAAGGTGTTGAAGATGTGGGGCAGCGCGCTCCCTCCCAGATCGCTTTGATAGAGCATCTGCACCGCCATCTCCCGCGCCATTCGCCGCTTTCCTGCCGTCATGACCTCGCCTCAAAGACCCCAGTCGAAAAACGTCATCGAAAACAAGGCCGCTCCCGCGAGCCGGGAACGGCCGTGCGCATCATAGCCGCGAGCCGGGGGGATCGCCAGCGCCGACCGGTCTGCCAGCTAACCGGCGGCACCGCGCAACTGCGCGAAGAGATCGGCCATCTCGAGCGCCGCCAGCGCCGCGTCCCACCCCTTGTTCCCCGCCTTGCCGCCGGAGCGCTCGGCCGCCTGCTCCGAGCTGTCGCAGGTCAGCAGGCCGAAGCCCACCGGCAGCCGGTGCCGCTCGGCCACCGCCGCGATGCCACGGCTCGCCTGGGAGCAGATGTAGTCGAAGTGGGGGGTCTCGCCGCGGATCACGACGCCGATCGCCACCAGGCCGTGAATCCCGCCGGCCACCGCCAGCTCCTCGAGCGCCTGCGGGATCTCCCAGGCGCCCGGGACCGAGACCAGGTGGATGTCCCCCGGCTCGACGCCATGACGGCGCAGGCAGTCGACCGCCCCGGCCACCAGCAGGTCGCCGATGCGGGAATTGAAACGCGACGCGACGATCCCAAA
>DASWQX010000571.1:0-3789 GCA_036403495.1 Thermoanaerobaculia bacterium | reverse complement strand
GGGATCGCGCTTCGTCGCGATTACCGACCCCGATACCGATCTCCACCGCCGCGCCACGCAGGAGAAGTTCCGCGACATCTTCGTCAACCCGCCCGACATCGGCGGCCGCTACTCGGCGCTGTCGTTCTTCGGGATGGTGCCGGCGGCCCTGATGGGACAGGATGTCGCGGCGATCCTCGGATGGGCGGTTGCGATGCTCGCCGCCTCGGAAACTGGCGGCATGCCCGCAATCGCGAACCCGGCTGTCGCCCTTGGCCTGGTGATGGGCGCGTATGCGCGGGCCGGACGCGACAAGCTGACGATGATCGCGCCGCCGGCGCTCGATGCGTTCGGCCTCTGGATCGAGCAGCTCATCGCCGAGAGCACCGGCAAGATCGTGCTGGCGGGGGGCGAGCACCGCGGCATCGTGCCGGTGGCGGGCGAGCCGCTGGGAGCGCCGGAGGCCTACGGCGATGACCGCTTCTTCGCCGCCCTGCTGCTCCAGGGGGATGACGTCACCGCCATCGAGGAGCGCCTCTTCGCCCTGGAAGGGGCCGGCCATCCGGTGGCGCGCTTCCACCTCTCGGACCGCTACGACCTCGGCGCCGAGATGTTCCGCTGGGAGCTGGCGACCGCCGCGGCCGGCGCCGTCCTCGGTCTCAACCCCTTCGACCAGCCCGACGTGCAGCTCGCCAAGGAGCTTTCGGCCAAGATGATGAAGGCCGCCGAGAGCGGTCCGCTGCCGCCTCCCGAGCGGGAGATCCCGGCCGCCGACGCCAGGCTGCTCGCCGCCGAGCTGTCGAAGTGGGTGCACGGCGCCAAGCCCGGCGACTACCTGGGGGTCCACGCCTACCTCGCGCCGACTCCGCGCAAGACCGAGGAGCTGCGCGCCCTCCAGGCGGCGCTGCATGCGAAGACCCGGCTCGCGGTCACCCTCGGTTACGGCCCGCGCTTCCTCCACTCGACCGGCCAACTCCACAAAGGGGGGACCGACCGCTGCCGCTTCCTCCAGCTCGTCGACCATCCCGCCGAGGACCTGGCGGTGCCGGAGACCAACTACACCTACGGCACCCTGATCCAGGCCCAGTCCGAGGGGGACCGCCAGGCGCTGGAGCAGCGCGGGCGTCAGGTGCTGCGCGTCCAGCTCGGCAGCGCCGATCACGAGGGGCTTCGGAGGCTGATCGACGACCTGGAGCCGGCGAGCTAGGAAACCAGGAGCACGGACGAGCAAGGACAGGAGAACAATCTTATTGTCCGTGCAGGTCCGTGTTCGTCCGTGCTCGTCCAAGCTGTAAAGGAGACCCTGGATGATCCTGGCGGGAGACGTCGGCGGCACCAAGACCAACCTGGGCCTGTTCGAGCGGCAGGGGGAGGGGCTGCGGCTGGTGCGCTCGGACAAGTTCCACAGTCCGGACTTCCCCGGTCTCGCGGCGGTGATCCACGCCTTTCTCGGTGGGGACCGCGGTGCCGCGATCGAGGCCGCCTGCTTCGGCATCCCCGGGCCGGTGATGGGGAACCGGGCGAGCACCCCCAACCTCGCCTGGGTGGTCGACGGCGCGCTGCTGTCGGCCAGCCTCGGCGTCGAGCGGCTGGTGCTGATCAACGACCTGGTCGCTACGGCGGAGGGGATCCCGCTGCTGGAGGCGGACGAGTTGGAGACCTTGCAGGAGGGGAGCGGGGAGCCCGCGGGGAACCGGGTGCTCCTCGCCGCCGGCACCGGCCTCGGCATGGCCCTGTTGCCGCGGATGGGGGACCGCTGGGTGCCCGTGCCGTCCGAGGGGGGGCACGCCGACTATCCGGCGCGGACCGAGGAGGAGATCGACCTGCTCCGCCATCTGCGCGAGCGCTTCGGCCGGGTGAGCGCCGAGCGGGTGCTCTCCGGGCCGGGGCTGTTCAACATCTACGGCTTCCTGCGCGACGTCCGCGGGGTGCCGGAGACCCCCCAGGTCCGCGAGGCGCTGGGGCGCGGGGAGGAGCCGGCGAAGGTGATCGGCGAGGCGGCGCTCGCCACGGGTCCGGAGGGGTGCGGGCTCTGCTCGCGGGCGCTCGACCTGTTCGTCGCCGCCTACGGCGCCCTGGCGGGGAACCTGGCGCTGCTCGGCACGGCGACCGGCGGCGTCTACCTGGGGGGAGGGATCGCGCCCAAGATCCTGCCGCGGCTCAAGGGGGGCACGTTCCGCCAGGCGTTCGCCGCCAAGGGGCGCTTCGTCCCCTATCTCGAAAAGGTGCCGGTCCGGGTTATCCTCAACGACCGCGCGGCGCTCCTGGGAGCGGCCCGGCACGCCGCCTCTCTGGCGGCGAAGTAAATTTCGCGGCGCGCGGGGAATTTACAAAAGTAAACCTGTGGTAAACTCCGCTCGCCAAGCATCCCGATGCCAGGTAGATTTCCCAAAAATTGGCCGGAGATGAACTCCGGACCTTCCAAGGAGGGCGCTCCATGCGCAAGATGACTGCGTTTGCTCTGGTTTCCTGTCTGTCCCTGGGCGCGACGGCTCTGGTCGCTCAGACCACCCCCAGCACCAGCATGGACAAGCCGGCGACCACCACGGCCGCCAAGGCCACCAAGACCACCACCACCACCACCACCAAGAAGGCCACCCACGCCAAGGTCGCCGTCACCCATGGCGCGATCACCGCGATCGACGCCGCGGCGAAGACGATCACCATCAAGGACACCTACGCCACGTCGGACACCACCAAGATCAGCGACAAGGGCGCCGCGATCAAGTTCGAGGACCTCAAGGTGGGCGACAACGTCTACGTGAGCTACACCAAGAACGGCGACAAGAACGACGCTTCCAAGATCACGGTCAGCCACCCCAAGGCCGCGAAGAAGTAGTCCGTCCGATTTTCAGTTGCGCGTTGTGAAGAATTCAGGGAGGCGGCGATGTCTTGCCGCCTCCTTTTTCATGTCTCGCAGGTCCCGCCGATCCCCCCGCTCCTACCGTTTCGCCGCTCCCCCGCCCTTCAGGTTCGCCGCGAGGAACGCCGTCGTCCGCCGCCAGGCGTCCTTGGCGGCGTCGGGGCGGTAGCCCTCTCCCGAGGGGTTGGCGAAGGCATGGCCGGCGCCGGGATAGACCTTGATGTCGACCGGGGTGCCCTGCTTCTTCAACGCCGCCTCGAAGGCCTGGATGGACTCGACCGGGATGCTCTTGTCCTCGGCGCCGAACGCCCCCAGCACGGGGTGCTTGATGACGGCGAGCTTGGCGGGGTCGGTCTCCAGGTGGCCGTAGTAGATGACGGTGGCCGCGATCCTGTCGGGCATCTGCAGGGTGGTGTTGAGCGACCAGCCACCGCCGAAGCACCAGCCGATCACGCCGAGCTTCGTCACCTTCCGGCTCTCCAGCCAGGCGGCGGCGTGCCGCAGGTTGTCCTGGGCCGGGGCGGGGTTTTGCAGCACGGCGTTCATCAGCTTCATCGCCTCGTCGGGAGTCGCGGCATGGCTGCCGCCGTAGAGGTCGACGGCCAGGGCCTCGTACCCCTCGCCGGCCAGCCGCCGGGTCATGGCGCGGATGTTGTCGTTCAGCCCCCACCACTCGTGGATCACGATCACGCCGGGCAGCGGCCCCCTGGCCGACTTCGGGCGGGCGGCATAGCCGCGCAGGGGCTTGCCGCCGACCTCGCCGTAGGTCACCTCGGTGCCCTCGACCGGCTGTGCCGGCGCTTCCATCGCCGCCGGGCTGGCCACCGGCTTGTCGTGCTGGTGCTCCTGGGCCATGCGCGCGAGGTCGGCCTTCTCGTCCGCCCGGGCCGCGGCGGGGACGAGCAGGGCGAGGAACAGGGCGGGAACAAGGAACTTTCGCATGGGTC
>DASWQX010000570.1:0-5287 GCA_036403495.1 Thermoanaerobaculia bacterium | reverse complement strand
GTGCGGCCGGCGTTGGGATCGCGCACGATCTCGTCGTCGTAGACCTCGAAGCCCGGCTTCAAGCCGAAGCGATGGTCGAGCACGAAGGCGCCGATGAAGGCGCCGGTGCGATAGCCCGCACGGCTGAGCAGGGTGGCCAGGGTGGCGGTGCCGGAGCGCAGCGCGCCGGCGCCGTTGTTGCGCAGGCCGTGGTGGAGCGGCAGCAGGCCTGTGAGCAGGCTGGTGTGGGAAGGGAGCGTCAGCGGCACGGCCGAGGAGGCGTCGGCGAAGCGGAGCCCCTCCGTGGCCAGGCGGTCGAGCGCGGGGGTGATGGCCTGGCGGTCGCCATAGCACCCCAGATGATCGGCGCGCACCGTATCGAGGGTCACCAGCACGAGGTTCGGATGCGCGGGAGCCTTTGGCGCGACGGGCGCGCGCGAGCATCCATCCATCCCGAGACCGACGATCCCGAGCAGGAGGAGGGAGAGGAGCGCGCGGACGGGCGCTCTCCGGGCGGGCGTTGCCGATCTGGCGTTAAGCAATCAAAAAACTGCCCTCAACAGGAGTTACCGGCGAAGGATAACGGAATCCTGCCTGGGAGAAAAGGAAGAAACGAATGTCGCCGGCCGGTCATTCATAGATGGAGCCCCATCTCTCCCCAGCGGGGTGCGATAGGATACGAGGGGACTCCAGAGTCAGGAGGCATCGGATGACCAACAGTTTCGAAGAGGCTCGGGGACAGCGCAACTGGCTGGAGAGGCTGGGCGCGGCGATCCCCGGTTATCGTGGATTCCAGGATCGCGAGCTGCGGCGCGACGTCGACCGCACCCTGCGCGAGCACTTGGCCGCCGAGCTGGGACGGCTCAAGGGGCTGCTGCGCGATGTTTCGCGCGGCTATGTGGACGCCGGCAAGCTGGGCGCCCTCAACGGTTTCGACCGGCTCGACCGGCAGCTCGACGGTCTCTCGCAGGCGATCCGGTTCAGCGACTATGGCGCCAGCGGGCTGTTCGACGCGGTGAAGATCGGCGAGCCGGAGCTGCAGCGGCTCTATGAGTTCGACGGCTCGGTGGTGAACGACCTGGCGCAGCTCGAAAGCGAGATCGCGGCCTTGCCGCCGGCCGGCGGGGACGATCCCGCGCCGGCGCTCGACCACCTGCTCCAGGAGGTGCGGGCGCTCGACGGCAAGTGGCGGCAGCGCGAACAGGTGATCAGCAACGCCGTACAGGGCGCGCAGGGATAGGAGATTTCGAACATGGACGTGATCCAGTATCAGGACCCCACCGGCCACACCATGGTGTCGCGCTGGCCGCCCGACGGCACCGCGGCGATCCGCATCGGCAGCCAGCTCATCGTCGAGGAGAGCCAGCAGGCGGTCTTCATCCGCGACGGCAGGGCGCTCGACACCTTCGGCCCCGGGCGCCACACGCTGGCGACCCAGAACGTTCCCATCCTCGCCAGCGTCCTCAGCATTCCGTTCGGCGGCACGTCACCCTTCCAGGCGGCGGTCTTCTTCGTCTCGACCAAGACCTTCCTTGACCTCAAGTGGGGGACCAAGGAGCCGGTGGTCTTCCGCGACAAGGAGCTGGCGATGGTGCGGCTGCGCGCCTTCGGCAAGTTCGCGGTGCGGATCATCAACGCCCAGGTCTTCGTCAACACGGTGGTCGGCAGCCGCGGCATCTATTCGAGCCAGGGGGTCGAGGACTACTTCCGCGATGTCATCGTCGCCCGCCTGACCGACGTGCTGGGCGAGAACCTGACCTCGATCTTCGACCTGCCGAAGCTCTACGACGAGCTGGCGATGGGGCTGAAGGCGCGGGTGCACGACGACTTCGCCAAGTACGGCATCGAGCTCGTCGACCTCTTCATGGGGGCGATCACGCCGCCGGAGGAGGTGCAGAAGATGATCGACGAGCGCAGCGGCATGGGTGCGCTCGGCAACCTCGACAACTACATGAAGTTCAAGACCGCCCAGGCCATCGGCGACGCCGCGCAGCAGCCCGGCGGCTCCGTGGGCGCCACCGTCGGGCTCGGCATGGGAGCCGGGATCGGCGCCATGCTCCCCGGCATGATGCGCGACGCCATGCAGAGCGCGCCTCCCGCTCCGGCGGCTCCGGCTCCCGCCGCTCCCGCTCCCGCGGCAGCCCCGGCGGAGAGCCCGGTCGCCGGCAAGCTCCGCCAGCTCAAGGGGCTGCTCGACGAGGGGTTGATCTCGCAGGACGAGTTCAACGCCAAGCGGCAGAAGCTGCTGGACGACATGTAAGCGAAACAGGAACAAGGACGAACAAGGACGAGCACGGACTTTCACGGACGAGGGGTATCCTGGTCCGTGTCAGTCCCTGTGTGTCCGTGTCAGTCCGTGTTCTCCGTCTTTCGCGGTTACAATAAGCGCTCCTCAAGGGGGAGCCTTTTTTGAGCGTGCGGGAGCCGGGGTCCGTCCTCGACGGCAAATACGAGATCGTTCAGCGCCTCGGCAGTGGCGGCATGGGGGAGGTCTACCTGGTGCGCCACGTCCACCTGCAGGAGCTGCGGGTGGTCAAGATCCTGCGCCAGGACCTCGCCGCCGACCCCTCGGCTCAGAAGCGGTTCATGCGCGAGGCCCGCCTCGCCACGCAGATCAAGCACCCGAACGTCGCCATCCTCTACGATTTTTCGTCCCTGCCGGACGCCAGCTTCTACATGGTGTGGGAGCACATCCAGGGGCAGGATGTCGGCGACCGCCTCCGCCGCCAGGGGCCCTTCCCGGTGATGGCCGCCGTCCGCCTCGCCATCCAGGCGCTGAACGGGCTGGAGGCGGTCCACGCCACCGGAGTGATCCACCGCGACCTGTCGCCCGACAACCTGATGATCACCGAGGACAAGGCGGGCAACCTGCGGCTGAAGATCATCGACCTCGGCCTCGCGCGCACCCTGGAGACCGACAGCAGCTTCGAGATCACCCAGGTCGGCATGTTCATGGGCAAGCTCCAGTACTGCTCCCCCGAGCAGGCGAGCCCGAACGGCGGCGCCCTCGACCACCGCAGCGACCTCTACTCGTTCGGCCTCGTGCTCTACGAGATGATCGCCGGCCTGCCCCCCTTCGAGTCCGAGAACCAGCACGGCTTCATCTTCAAACGGCTCTCCGAGGACCCGCTGCCGCTGCGCGGCCGCAACCCGCGGGTGGAGGTGCCGGTCGAGCTCGATCGCGTCGTCCGCCGCGCCCTGGAGCGCGACCGGGATCAGCGGTTCCCCGACGCCCGCGCTTTCATCTCCGCCCTCGAGCGGGTCGAGGAGTCGCTCGCCGGGCTCGAGACCAAGGAGATCCCGCAGTCGGTGGTGGCCGCCGCGCGGGCCGCCGGTACGCCGCCGGCCGAGACGCCCTTGCCGGCCGCGCCGCGGCCCGTCTCGCAGCTCGACGCGCAGATCCCCCGCGAGCGCACCTCCAGCGAGCTCTCCAAGGCCGAGCGCGTCGACCTGCTGGCGCAGATCGAGCGGGCGTCCAAGCGGGTCCAGGAGAGCTCCGGCGAGATCGCGCGCGCCGAGGCGGCGCTGGCGGCGGGGCGGGTCGACGAGGCCCAGGCGCTGATCGCCCGCATCGAGGCGGCGACCCCGCGGGCCCTGGGACTCGACCGCCTGAAGGACCGGATGGCGCAGATCCGCGAGCAGGAGGCCCAGGCGCGCCGCGTCGCCGAGACCGAGCAGGTGCTGCGGCAGTACCTCCAGCGCAAGCAGCTCCCGCTCGCCCGCCTGGCTTTCGAGACGCTGCTGGAGATCCAGCCCAACCACCCCAAGCGCGGCGAGCTCGAAGGGTGGCTCCAGGTGCTGGCCGACGAGTCGTCGCAGGCGAAGCGGGCGGAAGCGGCCCTGGCCGCGGGACGGAGCGCGCTCGAACGGCGGGACTTCCAGGCGGCCCGGCGCGAGTTGGAGACCATCGCGCGCAACGACGCCGGCGGCAAGCGGGCCGAGGCCTTCAACGAGGAACTGGAGCGCGCCGAGCGCGAGGACCGGGAGAACGTCGAGAGCGAGGCCCGGCGGCGGCGCTTCGAGGAGCTGATCGCCGCCCACCGGGTGGTGGAGGCGAAGGACGAGTTGGACGCCCTCGCCAGGCTCGACATCCCCCGGGTGACGCTCGATTTCTACCGCGAGCAGCTCACCGCGGCGCGCGCCGGCATCCAGAAGGAGGAGCAGGACGCCGTCTTCGCCCGCCGCTACCGGCAGAGCGTCGAGGACCACAACTGGTCCACGGCCCGGGAGATCGCGCGCGAGCTCGAGGCCGCCCAGCCGTCCAGCCCGCGGGCCACGGCCATGTTCTCCGAGGTCGACCGGTTGGAGTCGATCCATCGCCGCCAGCAGGCGCTGGAGCAGGGGGTCCATCAGGTCGAGGCCTTCATCGCCCAGGGGGAAGCCGCCAAGGCCGAGCTGGCGCTCAAGATCCTCGTCCAGATGGACCCCGAGAACCGCCACCGCAAGCGGCTGGAGAAGGCGGTCGGCGGCCTGAAGCGCTAGCCTCTCCATGGGAATTGGTAGACTGCGGGCATGACCGTCCATTCCCCGGAAGCCACGACTGATACCGCTGCTCCCGCCGCCGACGCGCGGGCGCGGCTCCTCCGTTACGCGTTCATGAAGCTCACCCGCGACCTCGACTCGCGGTTCGAGGCCCTGCTGCTCACCGGCCGGGTCTCCAAGTGGTACAGCGAGGTGGGGAGCGAGGCCACCACCATCCCGGCCGGCCTGGCGCTGGAAGCCGGCGACGCCCTCTGCACGCTCCACCGCGACCTCGGCGCCATCCTCGCCGTCTATCTCGATCCCGCCCGCGCCTTTCCGGGCTTCGGCTTCGGTGAGCCGAATCCTTCCCAGGCAGATCGCCGGCCCGAGCCCGACGAGCTGATGCACCGCCTCGCCTGCCAGCTCCTCGGCAAGGGCGAGGGGTTCTCGCAGGGGGTCGAGCGCTCGTTCCACTACGGCTACCTGGCGCCCGAGCAGGGCATCCTCCACATCGGCATGATCAGCCACCTCGGCGCCATGATCCCGGTGGCCGCCGGCTGCGCCTTCGCCTTCCGCCAGTCCGGCAGCGACCGGGTGGCGATCAACTTCATCGGCGAAGGGGGCACCTCGACCGGCGACTTCCACGAGGGGCTCAACATGGCCGCCGTCTGGAAGCTGCCGCTGATCCTGGTGATCGAGAACAACCGCTACGCCTTCTCGACCCCGGCCCGCCTCCAGTACGCCGCCCGGCAGCTCTCCGACCGCGGCCCCGGCTACGGCGTCGCCGCCGAGACCGTGGACGGCAACGATCCCGACGCCATGGCCGCGGCCTACTCCCGCGCCGTGA
>DASWQX010000569.1:0-5283 GCA_036403495.1 Thermoanaerobaculia bacterium | reverse complement strand
ATGATGTCCTTGAGGTGCTGCGGCATCGGCGTCAACGGCACGCGCTCGAGCTGCATCTTCCCGTCTGAGCCCTTGCGCACCACGATGTTGAAGGTGCCGAAGGTCTTCTCGTCCTTGGCCGGAAAGTCGTCGCGGAAGTGGCCGCCGCGCGACTCCTTGCGCTCGATCGCCGCGCGGGTGATCGCCTCGGCGCAGGTGAGCAGGTTGCCTAAGTCGAACGCCGTGTGCCAGCCCGGGTTGTACTCGCGGTTGCCGGGGACGGCGACGGTCGCCGCCCGCGCGCTCAAGGCCCGGATCTCTTCAAGCGCCTGGGTCATCTCCGACTCGGTGCGGACGATGCCGACCAGGTTCTGCATCATCCCCTGCAGCTCGTGCTGGACCTGGTAGGGACCCTCGGCCCCCTGTACGCCGTGGCGCTCGAAGGGGGCGAACAGACGCTTGGCCGCCGCGTCCACCTCGGCCTCGTCGAGCCGCCCCGCTCCCTGCTCGCGGGCGAACGCCGCGGCGTGCTCGCCGGCGCGCTTGCCGAACACCAGCAGGTCGGAGAGCGAGTTGCCGCCGAGCCGGTTGGCGCCGTGCAGCCCGGCGCCGCACTCGCCGGCCGCGAACAGGCCGGGGACGGTGGACATCTGGCTCTCGGGATCGACCCGCACGCCCCCCATCATGTAGTGGGTGGTGGGCCCGACCTCCATCGGCTCTTTGGTGATGTCGATGTCCGCCAGTTGCTTGAACTGGTGGTACATGCTCGGGAGCTTGCGCTTGATGTGCTCGGGCGCGTTGGAGATCCGCTCCTTGATCCAGGAGATGTCGAGGAACACGCCGCCATGCGGGCTCCCGCGCCCTTCCTTGACCTCGCGCACGATGCAGCGCGCCACGTGGTCGCGGGTCAACAGCTCGGGCGGTCGCCGGGCGTTCTTATCGCCCTGGCAGTAGCGCCACCCCTCTTCCTCGTTGTCCGCGGTCTGCTCCTTGTAGAGCGGCGGGATGTCGTCGAACATGAAGCGCCGCCCCTCCTTGTTGCGCAGCACGCCCCCCTCGCCGCGCACCCCCTCGGTCACCAGGATGCCGCGCACGCTGGGCGGCCAGACCATGCCCGTGGGATGGAACTGGACGAACTCCATGTCGATCAGATCGGCGCCCGCGTCATAGGCCAGCGAATGGCCGTCGCCGGTGTACTCCCAACTGTTGCTGGTCACCGAGAAGGCGCGGCCGATCCCGCCGGTGGCGAGGATCACGGTCTTGGCCTCGAACACCACGCACCGCCCGCGCTCCCGCTCGTAGCCGAAGGCGCCGGCGATCCGGCCGCCATCCTTGAGCAGGACGCTGATCGTGTGTTCCATGTGGAACGAGATCCCCTGGTGGATGCTGTGGTCCTGCAGGGTGCGGATCATCTCGAGGCCGGTGCGGTCGCCGACGTGGGCGAGGCGCGGGTAACGGTGACCGCCGAAGTTGCGCTGCAGGATGCGCCCGTCCTTCGTGCGGTCGAAGACGGCACCCCAGGTCTCCAGCTCGCGCACCCGGTCCGGCGCCTCCTTGGCGTGGATCTCGGCCATCCGCGGATGGTTCAGATACTGGCCGCCGCGCATGGTGTCGGAGAAATGGACCCGCCAGTTGTCGCGGTCGTCCACGTTCGCCAGGGCCGCGGCGACGCCCCCCTCGGCCATCACCGTGTGGGCTTTGCCGAGCAGCGACTTCGAGACCACCCCCACCTTCGCCCCGGCCGCCGCCGCCTCGATGGCTGCGCGCAGCCCGGCGCCGCCCGCCCCCACCACCAGCACGTCATAGGAATACCGCGGAAAGTCGGCCACCTAGAAGATCCTCCAGTCGGTCCAGATCCCCATCGAGCAGAGCCGGACGTAGAGGTCCGAGAACCCCACCGAGCAGAGGCTCAGCCAAGCGAACATCATGTGGCGCCGGTTGAAGCAGCCGACGCAATTGTAGGCCTTGAGCCTCGTTGGAGAGCCCGACAGCTTGTCCCTGTATCCACCGATCAGATGGCGGAGCGAGTGGCAGCCGAAGGTGTAGCTGCTCAGCAGGACCACGTTGGTCAGCAGCACCAGGGTCCCCACCCCGATCCCGAACGACACCACGCCGGTGGCGGCGTCGGTGAACCACATCGCCCGCCACACGTCGTAGGCGAGGAAGACCAGGAAGAACAGGGCGAGATAGAGGAAGTAGCGATGGACGTTCTGGAGGATCAGCGGAAAGGACCGCTCGCCGAGGTAGCGCTTGCGCGGCTCGCCCACCGAGCAGGAGGGAGGATCGGCCCAGAACGCCTTGTAGTAGGCGCCACGGTAGTAGTAACAGGTGAAGCGGAAGCCGCCCGGGGCCCAGAGGATGAAGAACGCCGCCGACCACGGGATCAGCCCCGGCCACCAACCCGGCTTGCCGCCGAACCAGCTCGTCGCCGGATCGCCGAACACCTCGGGGGAGTAGAACGGCGAGATGTAGGGACCGAAGCGGTAGTGCGCCCCCTGGAACGCCGCCCACGTCGAGTAGACGATGAACGTCGAAAGCCCCAGGAAGACCACCAGCGGCTGCACCCACCACGCATCCCGCCGCTTCGTCTCGCCGAAGGACCGCTGGTTGAGAACTTCCAAGGCCATGCTGCCGCTCCCCCTTTTGTCGTGGCGTATTGAAGCCCGAAGCAGGGGGTGGTGTCAAACGAGAGCCAGCAAGGACCAAGTACTGCTAGAACAGAGGCGAACCGCTCGCAGGATGTCTCGTCCCTGCAGTCCTTGCAGTCCTTGTCCGGCCTCCACGCTACCCAGGCTCTCAGTTGACTCCTGAAGCGAGATGCAGGACGCTAATCCAATGAGGACAACCCTGGACATCGACGAAGACGTGCTTCAAGCCGCTAAAGAGTTGGCGGCGACGCGCAAGAGCACTGCCGGCAAGATCCTCTCGGAGCTCGCGAGGAAGGCCCTCGAACCGTCCCAGAGATCCGTCACCCGTCGCCGTAATGGTGTTCCTCTCCTCCCGCCAAGGCCAGGAGAGCAGCCGGTGACTCTGGCAATGGTCAACTCTCTCCGTGACGAGGAGTGAGGGCTCAGACCTTGGTGGCGCTACTGGATGTCAACGTACTCGTTGCACTCTTCGATGAAGTGCATATTCATTATGAGGCGGCGCATCAGTGGCTCGGTCACCACAGGCACTTGGGCTGGGCGACTTGTCCCCTGACGGAGAACGGCTTCGTTCGGATCATCTCGAGTCCTACCTATTCCGGCCGTGGCACCAACCTCTTTGATGCCATTGCCCGACTTGAAGAGTTCCGGGCCAGCGGGGATCACAGTTTCTGGCCGGACTCGGTTTCCCTGCGTGACGGCGATTTATTCCGTCCAAGACACATTACCGGTCATCGTCAACTAACGGATGTCTATCTGTTAGCCCTTGCCGTTCAGCATGGTGGTCGGCTGGCGACCTTCGACCGCACGATTCCGTTGAGCTCAGTGTCCGGCGCCAAGCCTGAGCACTTGGCGCTTTTGGAAACCTGAGTCCGGAGTAAGCGACGGCCTTCTTCAACCTCCGCCTGGAAGAACAAGATGAGATTGAGAGTGGACAGGAAAAACGACGCGCTGCACTTCCGATTGGACGAGTCGAAGATCGTCGAGTCCGAGGAGGTTGAGCCTGGCGTCGTCCTGGACTTCGACAAGGACGGCCGCGTCGTCGGGATGGAAATGCTCGGCCTCAGTACCCGCACCGAGCCGGAGACATTGCGGGTGCTCCGATTCGAAACGACATGATCGACTGCCCTGGTTGACGGGTTCACCAATCGGCGGGACTGTCACCACGCGACCGACCTCACCCCGCTTGATTTCACGGATACCGTCAAGGATCTCAGCTCCGATTTCACGGACACGCTTCTTGGCCATTTTCAATTTCCTCCAGACTGCTCGACTGAGGCCCTGAGTTAGGCGCTGATTCCCCTTGCACATGAGAGAATTTTACCATGAATCTCTTTTCGATTTCCGGGAACCGGTCCAGCATGAGAAAGATGCGCCTGCACTCCTCGAAAATAGGCTCGTAGCTGCCCAGTGCCGCGGCCATCGCCACCTTGGTTTCCTCCGAAACTTCAATATCGACCTCACTCGTGAACTTGATCTCCCGGGCGATCAACTCAGCTCTATCCCTTAGGTACTCGCCTCCAAATTCTTTAACGTAGGCGCGAAACACGGCGGCGAGAAAAAACTCTGCTGGCCAGAAGACGAGAGGCTTTCCTTCTGTAGGAAGTCCTCCGTCCGCGGCTTCAAGAGCTGCACGAAGGTTGCCTTCTTCGAGGAGCTTGGAGTAGAATCTCTTGAAGTTATCATGCAACATTCCGGACTGCTCTTCGCCGCGAGGTCCTATACATCCCCAGAATGGCGCGGGCTCGTGCAGCCTAGCCATGCTGACGAGATTCTCTCCCAAGCACGCAGCGACCGCAACTAAGAGGTTTGCCTGACAGGCTATGTTGATCTCGGTTAATACCTCTTTAAGGTCGTTCCATTCGACAACATCACCCGACGTTAGGCATAGACCCTTAATGTCGCCATGGGCCTCTATATGTATCAGAGGTATCTGGCCTGTGGTTATGAGCTCATCTCTAATCTCCAAAAGCGCATTAAAAAGATCAGCCGCCGTTTCAACAGGTTTGTACCTGACATGCCCATAGGCGTCCGGGAGATCTTCGATAAACCGCAAGAGGTGCAAACCGGTACTCCAATCTCCCGGCTGAAGAGACTGGAGAATGTGAATCCTATAGAAGCTAAAGCCCTGTCCTGTCTCCATATTTCCAACCTGCGACTACGCGCTTATCTACTTTTCAAGCAACTCCATCACCTTCCCCACCGCCTCCCCCGGCGCCACCATCCGCTTCTCGCGGTCGCGCCGCAGCGACACCTCGACCTTGCCGTCCGCCAGCGACTTGGCTCCCACGGTGACGCGCACCGGGATGCCGATCAGGTCGGCGTCCTTGAACTTGACGCCCGGGCGCTCGTCGCGGTCGTCGAAGAGGATGTCGATCCCCTTCTCCTGGAGCTGGGCGTAGAGATCCTCGGCGGTGCGCTTGACCGCCTCGTCCTCGGGGTTGAGGGAGATCAGCAGCACCTCGAAGGGGGCCAGCGGACGGGGCCAGATGATGCCGTCCTTGTCGTGGTTCTGCTCGATGGCGGCGGCTACGGTGCGGCCGATGCCCAGGCCATAGCAGCCCATGATCATCGGATGATCGTTCCCCTCTTCGTCCGTGTAGTTGCAGCCCAGCTTCTCGGAGTACTTGGTGCCGAGCTTGAAAATGTGCCCCACCTC
>DASWQX010000568.1:0-1834 GCA_036403495.1 Thermoanaerobaculia bacterium | reverse complement strand
CGGCGTCCCCGCGGCTCGCTCCGGCCCCGCCCTTTTGGGCGAAAGCCATTGCTCCTCGCGTCCGGATTCCTCCGGCACGTTCGGCGTTCTTACAGGCCTCGAGCCTCCGCTCTTGTCGGCGGTCGGGTCTCCCGCCGGAACCCGGCCTGGATCGAGCTTTCGGCCCTCTCCGGTCGGACGCGTCCGGCCTTCTCCCGATCCGCTTCCAGCCTTTCAGCGGCCCCGCCGTAGTACGGGGCGGTCGGATCAGACGGGGGTGGCCCCAAATACGCGGGGGCCCCCGAGGTCGTGTCCCTTGTTGTGGTGTAGCTCGACGGTAGCGAAGGTGACCGCCTGCGCGCCCTCCATAGCGCTGTAGCAGGCGGTCAGCTTCGCGGTGGTCATCGACGGTTCCCGGAATAGGGTCGGGTTGCGACCTCCAACCTGATCGAGGACCCATCGATGACCGACGAGATGATGAACCTGCGCGGGCTCCTGGAGAAGAGCCCTGACGCGGACCTGCTGCGCGAGATGATCGGCTTCGCCGCCCGGCGCCTCATGGAGCTGGAGGTCGGCGGCCTGACCGGCGCCCCTTATGGCGAGAAGAGCGCCGAGCGCCTGGCTCAGCGTAACGGCTACCGGGAGCGTGACTGGGAGACCCGCGCCGGCACTGTCGAGCTGCGCATCCCCAAGCTCCGGAAGGGCTCCTACTTCCCGGGCTTCCTGGAGCCGCGGCGCATGGCCGAGAAGGCGCTGACCGCCGTGATCCAGGAGGCCTACATCCAGGGGATCTCGACCCGCTCTGTCGACGACCTGGTCAAGGCCATGGGCTCCTCCGGGGTCTCCAAGAGTCAGGTGAGCCGGCTGTGCGAGGAGATCGATGGCCGGGTGAAGGCCTTCCTCGAGCGGCCGATCGAGGGCGACTGGCCTTATCTCTGGATCGACGCGACCTACGTGAAGGTACGTCAGGATGGCCGCGTGATCTCGGTCGCCGTGATCGTGGCGGTCGGGGCCAACAGCGACGGCCGGCGCGAGGTGCTGGGCCTCGACATCGGTCCCTCCGAGGCTGAGACCTTCTGGACGACGTTCCTGCGCAAGCTCGCCCGCCGAGGGCTGCGGGGCGTGAAGCTCGTCGTCTCGGACGCGCACGAGGGCCTGAAGGCCGCCGTCGCGAAGGTCCTCAGCGCCACCTGGCAGCGCTGCCGCGTCCACTTCATGAGGAATGCGCTCGCCCATGCAGGCCGCTCCGGCCGGCGCGTCGTCTCGGCCTTCATCGCCACCGCCTTCGCGCAGGACGATGCGGAGGCCGCCCGGACGCAGTGGCGCCGGGTCGCCGACCAGCTCCGCCCGAAGGTGCCGAAGCTCGCCAACCTGATGGACGAGGCCGAGACCGACGTTCTCGCCTACATGACCTTCCCGGCCCAGCACCGGGCGAAGCTCCACTCGACCAACCCGCTCGAACGCCTGAACGGCGAGATCAAGCGCAGGACGGAGGTCGTCGGCATCTTCCCGAACGAGGCCGCCATCGCCCGCCTCGTCGGCGCGATCCTGCTCGAGCAGAACGACGAGTGGGCGGTCCAGCGCGCCCGCTACATGACGCTGGAAACGATGACGAGCTTGAGCGATGATCCGCTCGTCAGCCTGTCCGCAGTGGCAGCCTGACCAGCCCGGCTCATGCCGGTGATCGTGGTGGCCTCGCGCCAGCTACACCACGTTAGGGGACACGACCCCCCGTAGGGCGTCCGCACGAAACGTGCTTTCTCCGGTAGCTCTAACTGAACGCCCTCCGGCATCGCTCCGGACGTGACCGCGATCCGACATGCGGCCAGCGTTCATTGAAATTTTGGGCGAGCTG
>DASWQX010000567.1:0-1786 GCA_036403495.1 Thermoanaerobaculia bacterium | reverse complement strand
TCCTACACCGACCTTGTCGACCATTGCTGCGAGGCCTGGAACAAGCTCATCGAGCGGCCCTGGACGATCATGTCCATCGGCCTACGCGACTGGGCCAATGGGTTCTGATCAGCGGAAGTTGGTATTACAGCTGGGTTACAGACCGACCCGTAGCGTGACCCCGGCGTATACTGTCCGTCGTCAGATAATTTGAGACGGGGAGCGGGGTTCAGGAGCGGAGGCTCTGGGTCATCTGGTTTCGAGGTTAAGCGGCCTGCGCGTGGTGCTGCAAGCGGCGATTGGCGATCGTCCGTCGTTTGATCCTTT
This sequence comes from Thermoanaerobaculia bacterium, assembly GCA_036403495.1. Classification (GTDB taxonomy): domain Bacteria; phylum Acidobacteriota; class Thermoanaerobaculia; order Multivoradales; family UBA5704; genus DATARR01. The sequence continues at coordinate 1,480 of DASWQX010000567.1, read as the reverse complement.
CCCGTTCGAGGAGGATGGTTTGGCCGCGTCCGAAGTAGACGTCCGCGGGGGTGAGATTGTGGAGGCTTTCGTGGTAACGGGCGTGATTGTAGTGCTCGACGAAGGCGCCCACCTCGGCCTCGAGGGCGCCCGGTAGATAGTAGTTTTCGAGCAAGACTCGGTTTTTGAGCGTCTGATGCCAGCGCTCGATCTTGCCCTGCGTCTGTGGGTGATACGGTGCGCCACGGATATGCTCGATGCCCCGGCCGTCGAGCCATTCGGCCAGATCGCCGGCGATATAGGAGGCACCATTGTCGGTCAGCAGCCTCGGGCGGTGGACGATCGTGACCTGATCGAGCCCGGAGGCCGCCAGCGCCAGGTCGAGCGTCTCAGTGACATCAGTGGCCCGCATCGTGGCGCAGAGCTTCCAGGCGACGATGAAGCGCGAGAAGTCGTCGAGCACGGTTGAGAGATAGTACCACCCCCAGCCGGTGACCTTCAGGTAGGTGAAGTCGGTCTGCCAGAGCTGGTTGGGCGCCGTGGTCTTGTCGCGGAACGCGTCGGCCGCCTTGATCACGATATAGGCCGGGCTGGTGATGAGGTCATGCGCCTTGAGCAGGCGGTAGACCGAAGCCTCCGACACAAAGTACTGTCTCTCGTCGGTGAATCGCACCGCCAGCTCGCGAGACGACAGCTCCGGCTGCTCCAGAGCCAGGTCGATGATTTGGCCCCGGATCTCCTCGGGGATGCGGTTCCAGACGCGCCCCGGCCGGGGCGAACGGTCGCCCAGAGCCTCAGGCCCGCCGGTTCGGTGAAGATCGTACCAGCGGTAAAACGTGGCCCTTGGAATGCCGAGCTTCTCCAGGGTTCGGCGAACCGGCAAGTGGGACTGCTCGACCAGGCGGATGATCTCGGCCTTTTCGGATGCGGGGTATCTCATGCCGCCTCTCCCCCATCCCCGATCATGCTTTTTTTGAGCAGGCGGTTCTCGAGGGTCAGGTCGGCCACGACCTCCTTCAAGGCGGAGGCCTCCCGACGCAGGTCCTTCACCTCGTCAGACGTGGCAGCCCGCGCCGTGTCGCCGGCGAGCCGCTTCTTGCCCGCCTCCAGGAAGTCCTTCGACCAGCCATAATACATCGACGAGGCGATGCCCTCGCGGCGGCACAGCTCCGCGATGCTCTCCTCACCCCGCAGGCCCTCGAGCACGATGCGGATCTTCTCCTCGGCCGAGAACTGCCGGCGCGTCGCACGCCGGAGGTCCTTCACGACCGCTTCCGCCGGCTGTTTCACCGGCCCGGATTTCTGCTTCATCTTCGCTCCTGATGGCTACGATGAACCAGAAATCCTCCCTTCCTGAATAGCCCCGATCTGTCTCACGAGCGCTGACGGCGTACAACTGCCCGACACACCTCCCCCTTCCGTCAAGCACACGAATGCCCTCAGCCTGAGGTGGAGAACGATATCTTTTACCTGCGTCAAGGGCGGCTTGCGCGTCGCTAGC
>DASWQX010000566.1:0-10323 GCA_036403495.1 Thermoanaerobaculia bacterium | reverse complement strand
ACTCGCCGCTGGTCGAGGCGGCCAACCGGCTCGGCTACACGGTCTACCCCGCGGACATGAGCCAGTCCGACGCGCGCGAGATCACGGCGCTCGGCGTCCTGGCCGGCCGGACCGGGGGGCGCGTGGTGGTCTCCGCGAAGCTCGATCCCTTCCGCGAGGTGGTGGCGGACAGCGGCACCTACTACTGGCTCGGCTTCACGCCCACCTGGAAGGCGGACGACCGCGGTCACGCGGTGGCGGTGGTGGCGCGGCGGGCGGGGCTCAAGGTGCGCTCGCGCGGCGGCTTCTCGGATCTCTCGAAGCGGACCGAGAACGCCATGAAGGCCGAGAGCGTGCTCCTCTTCGGCGGCGCCGACAAGGACCGCCGGCTGATCGTCCGGCTCGGCGCGCCGAAGCCGGCGGGGCGGGGCCTGCTGGAGATCCCGGTGACGCTGGGGGTGCCGGTCGAGTCGCTGGCGCTGACCCCCAAGGGGAGCGGCTATCTCGCCGAGACCCCGCTGGCGGTGGCGGCGATGGACGCCAAGGGGGGGCGCGCGGACCTCCCCGGCTCGCGGCTGCGGGTGGAGCTGAAGGCGGCGCCCGCCGCCGGCACCTACGCCCGCTTCGAGACCGCGATCCTCGTCCGCGACCGCGGGCAGCGGCTGGTGTTCAGCGTGCGCGATCCGGCCGCCGGCGCGTCGCTCTGGGGGGAGGCGGAGTATGCCCCGAAGTCCGCGCAGGTGACGGCGAAAGAGCCTTGAGGGCGAAAGAAAACTGCGTGGCGGGCTGTTCTTGAGGCTTAGAATCCCCGCGGGGGCGCTGATCGCCCTCGGTTTCGAGCGATGGAGATCTTCATGACAACGTTCCGTTCCGGCGGGCGATCCGGCGGCCGATTCGGCAGGTTCGCCGCCGCCCTGCTCGTTTCGTCCCTCCCGGCCGCCGCCCAGAAGACACCGCCGCCGCCGCCGCAGAGCGTGTTCGGCGAGCAGATCGACGTGCGGGTGGTCAACGTCGAGGCGGTGGTCATCGACAAGCAGGGGAACCGGGTGACCGGTTTGCGGCCTGGCGACTTCCAGCTCCAGGTCGACGGCAAGCCGGTGCCGATCGAGTACTTCAACGAGGTCCGCGGCGGCCAGACGGTGGCGCCGGGCGAGGACGAGAAGAGCTCGCCGGTGAAGGGGCTGCCGAGCCTGGCGCCGGGGAGCCCGGTGGGCACCAGCTACCTGCTGTTCGTCGACGACTTCTTCTCGGTCGGCCCGCGCCGCGACCAGGTGCTGCGCTCGATCAAGGACCAGCTCGCGCGCCTCGGCCCCGAGGACCGCATGGCGATCGTGCAGTATGGCGGCGGCCAGGTGGAGATGCTGTCGAGCTGGTCGAGCTCCGAGCGGCAGCTCACGAGCGCCATCGAGAAGGCGATTGGCTCCCCGTCGGGCGGCGTGGCGCGGATCGCCGAGCTGCGCACCTTCGAGTCGTCGGAGCGGCTGGTCGGCTCGCCCAACAATTTCGGGCCGCGGCGGTCGTTCTCCCAGCAGACCAGCACCGAAGAGCTGATCTACGCGCAGCAACTGGCGTGGCAGACCCAGCGGGCGGTGGCGGCGGCGGTGAGCGCGCTGCGCGGCTTCGCGGCGCCGCCGGGGCGCAAGGTGATGCTGCTGCTGGCGGGGGGGTGGCCCTTCTCGATCCTCGACTACGTGGTCAACAACCCGAACCGGCCGGTGATCGAGCGCGATGTGCCGCGCGGCGAGGAGATCCTCGGGCCGCTGGTCGACACCGCCAACCGCCTCGGCTACACGATCTATCCGGTGGACGTGCCCGGCATCGAGGCCACGGCGGGAGCCGATGCCGCGCGCTCCGGACCGGTGCAGACCGCGTTCAACCTGCGCGAGCAGGAGCACGAGGCGACCCTGCTCTACACCGCCGAGCAGACCGGCGGCCGGGCGCTGATCAACTCGCTGAGCGACCAGGTGCTGCAGACGGCCTCGTCCGACACCCGCTCCTACTACTGGCTCGGCTTCACCCCCGCCTGGCAGGGGAACGACAAGCGCCACAAGGTCTCCCTGCAGGTGCTGACCAAGGGCTTGCAGGTGCGCACCCGCTCCGGCTTCCTCGACCTCTCGCGCAAGGCGGAGAGCTCGCTGATCGTGGAGAGCGCGATGATGTTCGGCAACTCGCCGGACGTGGTGCCGATGCCGATCAAGCTCGGCGAGCCGGTCGCCTCCGGCCGCCGGGAGATGGAGCTGCCGGTGTCGCTGGCGATCCCGGTGGACGCGATCACCTTCGTGCCGGTGAACGGCAAGCAGACGGCCGAGCTGGAGCTGCGGGTCGCCGCCGTCGACTCGTCGGGCAACCGGGCGCCGATCTCGGTGATCCCGGTGACCCTCAGTGCCACGGAGGCGCCGAAGCCCGGGAGCTACGTGCGGTACGACACGCGGGTGAAGCTCAAGAAGCTGCCGCACCACCTGACGCTGGCGATCTACGACCCGCTGAGCGGCAAGATCCTCACCGCCCAGGCGGACATCAAGCCGCCACAGAAGTGAGGAGGGCGCCGCCGTCCGCCGGCCCTCCCGTATAATCGCCGGCGGACGAGCCTGGAAAGTATGAGAAAGAAGAGGCCTATGAAGTCATCGCAGCGTCTGTTCGTAGCCTTCTGGCTACTGTTTACCCTCGGCCTTGCCGGCGCCGCCGCCGCGCAGGGAGCGAAGCCCGCACCGCCGCCGGCGAAGCCCGCCGCCAAGCCGGCCGCCAAGGCGGAGGACTTCGTCGACGTGGTCAACGTCAGCGTCGTCAACGTCGACGTCTACGTCACCGACAAGAAGGGGAACGCGGTCAACGGCCTGAGCAAGAGCGACTTCCAGCTCTTCGAGAACAACCGGCCGGTGGAGATCACCAACTTCTACGCCGTCACCGGCGGCAAGGCGGTGACGCCGGCCACGGACATCGCGCAGGCGGCCCCGCTGGAGCCCGTCACGCCGGGCGTCCTGGCGCCGCCCGCCCCTCCGGAGGATCCGACGCAGTTGCCGGAGAGCCAGAAGCTGCGGCTGATCGTCTACATCGACAACTTCAACCTGCGGCCGTTCGACCGCAACCGGGTGATGCGCGAGATCCGCGCCTTCATCGGCCAGAAGCTCAGCCGCGGCGATCAGCTCATGCTGGTCACCTACGACCGCGAGATGCACATCCGCCGCACCTTCACCAGCGATCCCAGCCTGATCGCCGCCGCCATGCTCGACCTCGAGAAGATCTCGGCCCAGGGGGTCCACGCCGACTCCGACCGCCGCGACGCGCTGCAGAAGATCACCGATTCGCAGGGCGTCGCCGAGGCCGAGGGGTATGCCAACAGCTACGCCCAGTCCTCCTTCAACGACCTCTCCTTCTCGGTGGACGCCCTGAAGAAGATGGTCGACGCGCTGGCCGGCATGCCAGGGCGCAAGGCGGTGCTCTACGTCAGCGATGGCCTGCAGATGATCGCCGGCCAGGACGTCTACTACGCGGTGCAGAGCAAGTACGGCGAGCAGAGCAACACCGGCACCCTGACGCTCGACTTCAGCATCTCCCACCGGCTCGACGAGCTGACGGCGCAGGCCAACGCCAACCGGGTGACTTTCTACACGATCGACGCCGCCGGCCTCCGCTCCTACGAGGGGAACTCGGCCGAGAACCAGGGCCCCGGCCCGCAGGCGGCGGGGCTGTCGCAGCTCGTCGACTCGATCCACATCTCGAACCTGCAGAGCACCCTCCAGACCCTGGCCGAGAAGACAGGCGGAGTCGCCATCCTCAACTCCAACGTCATCATGCCGCGGCTGGAGAAGATCGCCACCGACTTCAACAGCTACTACTCGCTGGGTTACACGCCTCCCCACTTCGGCGATGGCAGGTATTACAAAATCGAGGTCAAGGTGAAAGGGCGCAAGGATCTCGTGGTGCGCCACCGCGAGGGGTACCGCGACAAGAGCACCGAGTCGCGGATGAGTGACGGCACGCTGGCCGCCCTCAACTTCCCCTTCGAGGAGAACCCTCTCGGCGTCACCCTGGAGTTCGGCCAGCCGCGACAGCGGGACGACGGCTTCTACCTGGTGCCGGTGCTGGTCAAGATCCCGATCGGCCGGCTGGTCCTGATTCCCCGCGAGCAGACCGAGGACGCCCGGGTGCGCCTGTTCATCGCCGCCCTCGACGAGAACGGCGGCACCTCGGACGTCCAGCAGGCGCCCGTGCCGATCACCATCCAGAAGGCGGATGTGACGACGGCACAGAAAAAGCAATACGTTTACTCCGTGACGCTGCTGATGCGCCCCGGCGATCAGCGGGTGTCGATCGGCGTGCGCGACGACGTCGGCGCTCAGGCCTCCTTCCTGAGCCGCGGGTTGCGAGTCGGCAGCCCCTGACCGCTAGCTGACGGCGGACGGAAACGGAGGGACGGAATGCAGGCGTGGATCGATCTTTTCCGGTCGCTGGGGGAGGCGTTGCTGGGGGTATGGCGCGCCGAGCTCGGCACCTTGCAGGACGACCTCCAGAGGTCCAGCCGGCACCTCGGCGTGGCGCTGGGGCTCTTCGGAGCCGCGGTCATGCTGCTGTTCTGGGCCGTCGGGCTGGTGCTCTTCGTGCTCGTCTCGGTGCTGCACGTCTGGCTCCCCTGGTGGGGAGCGTCGCTGATCGTGCTGGCGCTGTTCCTAATCGCCGTGGCGATTTTCGGCAAGCTGGGCCTCGGCCGGATCCGCAAGGTCGAGAACCCGCTCGAGACGGTGCGGCGGCGGGTGGACAGCCACCTCGACTGGTGGCAGCACGGCCTGCTCGCCCATCCGAAGACTCTGGACGTCGAGCCGAGCCCCTTTGGCGCCGACGAGCCGCTGGGAAGGGAGCTGCCATGAGTGACCGTCTGGAAGAGGCGCGGCGCGAGGCCGAGCGCCGCCTCGAGGAGAGCCGCCGCGAAGCCGAGCTCCGCCTGGCCGAGGTGAGGACAGCCGTCAAGACCGAGGTCGGCGTGCTGCCGAAGCGGAAGTGGGTGCTGATGGCCCTGGCGGCGGGCGCCGCCGGGTTCGCGGTGGCGCTCAAGAAGAAGCGCCGGCACAAGCCGAAGAAGCTGAAGGTCTGAGAGTTGCCGGGGCGGTCTCTCGGCGAGGCCGCCTCACCCCTCGCCCGTCTCAGGCCTCGTTGGGCCGCTTGAAGACCATCGCGATGTTGTCGGTCGCGCCGGTCTTGAAATTGACAGAGGTGATGGAGACCAGCTCCCACCCCTCATCCCCCAACTGAGTCAACTGCGTCGCAGCATTGGGATCGAGCCGGTAGTTCTCGCTGCGAATGTTGATGATTTTGTACTCCCACTTGGTCATTCCACACGCTCCTTAAGTAAAAATCGACGGGGTACAGGGGCGGGCCATTGTATCTCGGTCGGATGGATTCGTCACCGCCACGTCACACCGATCTCACCCCTTGCCCTCGGGCTTCAAGATCCGTTCCAGGTGGCTTCCAGGTCGATTGTCCCAGGTCATGTGGACCAGGGCTCCGCGGGCGATTTCCCAGCGGCCGGCGAGGTCGCCGCCGTTGAGCGACAGCTCGACCGTGCCGAGCGAGCCAGGGATCATCGCCGCCTCGTCCGGAGGGATCTCGGCGTAGCAGTCCGCCCGCCGCGAGGTGGCGCGCCCGGCCACCTCGGCGCGGCAGGGTCCGGCCGGCAGCCAGTCCGCGGGGATGTCGGTGACGAGGTTGCCGTAGCGGTCGACGTGGATCACCTGGCCGCGGATCCACCCCTCCTCGCGCCGCGGAGGCGAGGAGGGGAGCCGCACCGGATCGGAGATCTCCGGTCCGAGCCCCTCCAGCGGCTCGCCGCGCAGCAGCCAGGCGGCGGCCGGCGCGAAGCGGTCGCGCCCATGGAAGGTCTGCCCCGGGCCCGGCAGGAAGATCTCCCGCCGCTCGATCGCGCGCACCTCGGCGCCCTCCAGGAAAGGGGTCAGCAGGCCGTTGTCCGGCGCCACGAAGAGGGCCCTGGCGGTGCGCGCCGCGAGCATCCGCCGGCCGCTCCCCACCCCCGGATCGACCACCGCCAGATGCACCGTTCCGTCCGGAAAAGAGGACGCCGCCGCCGCCAGCAGGAACGCCGCCGTTTCCACGTCCCCCGGCGGCACCTCGTGGGAGATGTCGACCAGGATGGTTCCGGGAGCCAGGCGGAGCACGGTGCCCTTGACGGCGGCGACGTAGTAGTCGGCGGTGCCGAAGTCGGTTAGGAGGGTGAGGAGCATGGTCAGGGTGTCCTGTGGAGCCGTCTCCGGACGCGTGGATGTGGCCCGCCCGCAGGGCGGAATTTATCCAGCCTGGGGTGTCAACCCCAGGTGGGAGCCGCCTCCACCCTCTTTAAGCCCCGAAGGGCCGACACTCCTACCTGGGGTTGACACCCCAGGCTGGATAAATTCCGCCCTGCGGGCGAAGAGGAGTGGCCTCGATGCCCGGGCGGCGGTAGGGGAGGCTTTTCGATACAATCCCGCCCGTGTCCGCCTCCCACCCTTCCCGCCGCCTCCTCCTGTTCACCAAGCCGGCCCGCGAGGGGCGGGTGAAGACGCGCCTGATCGGCGATCTTACCGCCGCCCAGGCGGCGGCGCTCCATGCGGCGTTCCTCGCCGACCTGCTCGACCGGCTGGAGGGCGGGGACTTCGAGCTGCGGCTGGCCTGGGCGCTGGACGAGGGCGAGGCGGTGCCGCAGGGGGCGGTGCCGGGGGTGCGGCAGGAGGGGAGCGAGCTGGGGGAGCGGCTTTACCGCGCGCTCTCCACCGCCGCGGCCGAGGCGGGCGCGTTCGCAGTTGCCGCGCTGGGCAGCGATCATCCGACCCTGCCGGTTGCGCTGGTCGAGCGCGCCTTCGAGCGGGTCGAGGGGGGCGCCGACGTGGTGCTGGGCCCGGCCGAGGACGGCGGCTATTATCTGATCGCCCTGCGCGCCGGCGCCGTGGCGCCGCGGCTGTTCGCGGAGATCGCCTGGAGCACCAAGCTGGTCCTCCCCGCGACCCTCGTCCGTTGCCGGGAGTTGGGGCTCACCGTCGAGCTGCTCCCCATGGCCGCCGACGTCGACACCCCCGACGACCTGCGCCGCCTCGCCTCCCGCATGGAAGCGGACGACCTTGGCTGCCCCCGGACCCGTGCACTCCTGGCCTCCCTGGGATTCTTTCAATCGCAAATCCAAAATCCAAAATCCAAAATGGAGGAGGCCGTGGCATGAGGATTCTCACCGCCGAGGCGATGCGCGAGGTCGACCGCGCCGCCGTCGAGGAGCTCGGGGTGCCCAGCCTGGTGCTGATGGAGAACGCCGCCATCGGCGTGGTCGAGGCGATCGCGGAGGCGTTCGCCGAGGCGCGGTCGGCGGCGGTCTTCTGCGGTCCCGGCAACAACGGCGGCGACGGCCTGGCGGTCGCCCGCCACCTCTTCGTGCGCGGCTGGGAGGCGCGGATCTTCCTGGTGGCCAACAGCCATCCGCTGAGCGCCGACGCGGCGGCCCAGCTCGCCATCTGCCGCAAGGCCGAGCTGCAGATCCTCGAGATCGGCGGCGAGAAGGACCTGCGCGTGGCCCTGGAGGCGGCGGCGGACTGCGACGTGGCCATCGACGCCCTGTTCGGCACCGGCCTGTCGCGGCCGCTCGACGGCCTCTTCGCCCGCGTCGTCGACGGCATCAACGGGCTGCCGCTCCCCTGCGTGGCGGTCGACCTGCCGAGCGGCCTGTCGGCCGACGAGGCGCGGCCAATCGGTCCCCACGTCCGGGCCGACCTGACGGTGACCTTCGCGGCGCCCAAGGTGGCCCACGTCTTCGCCCCCGCCGCCGACGCGGTGGGGCGGATGGTGGTCACCGACCTCGGCATCCCGCCGCGGCTGATCGACGACGTCGAGGAGGAGGCCGGCGACCTCCACCTGCTGGTGGGGGAGGAGCTCGCCGACCTGATCCCGGAGCGCGAGGCCGCCTCGCACAAGGGGGACTACGGGCACGCCCTGATCGTCGCCGGCTCGCCCGGCAAGGCGGGCGCCTGCATCCTCGCCGCCCGCGCCGCCGTGCGCGCCGGGGCCGGCCTGGTGACCGCCGCCGTCCCCGAGCCGATCCTGCAGACGGTCGACCTCGGCTCGATCGAGTCGATGACCCTGGCCCTGCCCGCGGGCGCCTCCGGCCATCTCGCCGAGCGCGCCGCCGACGTCGTGCTGGAGGCGGCGGAGGGGAAGACCGTGCTGGCGATGGGGCCGGGCCTCGGCCAGGAGCCGTTCACCGTCGCGGCGATCCGCCGCATCGCCCTCGAATGCCCGCTGCCGATGGTGCTCGACGCCGACGGCCTCAACGCCTTCGCGGGCAAGGCCGCCGACCTCGCCGGCCGCAAGGCGGAGACGATCCTGACCCCCCATCCCGGCGAGCTCGGCCGGCTGCTGGGGATCTCGACCGCGCAGATCCAGGAGGACCGGATCGCGGCGGCGCGCGGCGCCGCCGAGGAGACCGGAGCGATCGTGATCCTCAAGGGGCACATGACGCTCGTCGCCTCCGGCACCGCCGTGTTCGTCAACCCCACCGGCAATCCCGGCATGGCCACCGGCGGCACCGGCGACGTGCTGACCGGCCTGATCGCCGGCCTCCTCGCGCAGGGGTTCGACGCCCTCGACGCCTCGGTGCTCGCGGTCTATCTGCACGGTCTGGCGGGGGACCTCGCCGCCGCCCGGCTGGGGGAGATGTGCCTCGCCGCCGGCGACCTGATCGAGATCCTCCCCGCCGCCTTCGCCGCCCTGAAGGGGGAGGGCGAGGAGGAGGACGAGGACGAGCACGATCACGGCCACGATCACGGCCAGGGTCCGGAGCGGGGGCACGGCCGGCACCCCCATCGCCGGTGAAGCTGCCGGTGAAAAGGCATTGGATCTCCCGTTCCGAGGCGGAGACCCTGGCGCTCGGCCGTGAGCTCGGCCGCGAGCTGGCGCCGGACGGCGTCCTCCTGCTCTCGGGGGACCTGGGCGCCGGCAAGACGGTTCTGGCGCGCGGCATCGGCGAGGCGCTGGGGATCGCGGCGCGGGAGGTGCAGTCGCCGACCTTCACCCTGATCCGCGAGCACCGGGGGAGCGGCGGCCGGCTGGTCCACGTCGACCTCTACCGTCTGGCGCCCGAGGAGACCGCCGCGCTCGGGCTGGAGGAGCTGCTGGCCGGACCCGGGGTCAAAGTGATCGAATGGGCCGAGCGGCTGCCGTTCGCGCCGCCGGGGGCGCTCGTCCTGAAGCTCGCAAGGAGCGCGGACGGCGAGGGGCGGGAGATCGAGGAAGTCGACACCGACGAAAAACAATCCAGGGATTCCAGATAGGAGGGATCGGATGAAGAAGATCAAGAAGGTGGGGGTCCTCGGCTGCGGGCTGATGGGCTCCGGGGTCGCCGAGGTGGCGGCCCGCTCGGGGTACGAGACCGTGGTGCGCGAGGTCACCAGCGAGCTGATGGAGAAGGGGGTCGACAAGATCCGCGGCTCGCTCAACAAGGCGGTCGAGCGGGGCAAGCTGGAGGCGGGAGCCCGCGACGAGGCGGTCGGCCGCCTCTCCGGCACGGTGGACCTGGCGGCGCTCGCCGACTGCGACATCGTGATCGAGGCGATCGTCGAGAACCTGGAGGACAAGCGGAAGACCTTCACCGCCCTCGACGAGGTGGTCAAGAAGGACGCCCTGTTCGCCAGCAACACCTCGTCGCTGACCATCACCCAGATGGCGATGTTCACCCAGCGCCCCGACCAGTTCGTGGGGCTCCACTTCTTCAACCCGGTGCCGGTGATGAAGCTGGTCGAGGTGGTGCGCACCCTGCTCACCTCGGACGAGAGCTTCGACCGCGCCTTCGAGTTCGCCCGCTCGCTCGGCAAGGAGCCGGTGGCCGCCCGCGACAACTCGGGCTTCATCGTCAACCGCCTGCTCGTCCCCTACCTGCTCGACGCCATCCGCGCCCTCGAGGAGGGGGTGGGGAGCGTCGAGGACATCGACAAGGGGATGCAGCTCGGCTGCGGCTACCCGATGGGGCCGTTCACCCTGCTCGACTTCGTGGGGCTGGACACCACCTACTACATCGCCGGCATCATGTTCGACGAATACCGCGAGAAGCGCTTCGCCTCGCCCCCGCTGCTCAAGCAGATGGTCACCGCCGGCCGCCTCGGTAAGAAGAGCGGGCGCGGTTTCTACGATTACAGCAAGAAGTAGGGGTTTGTGGCCTGCGACCTCACCCTCGGTCCCTCTCCTCCTGAGGAACTCTTCTCAGGAGGAAGCCACCGGGACGAGTTGGTAGCCGAGCTCTGAGGCCTTTCGGGTCAGGGATTTAAGGATGCGGCCTTGATACTGGCGTTCGTACCAGTTCTGGCCCGGATCGGTGTAGGC
>DASWQX010000565.1:0-4435 GCA_036403495.1 Thermoanaerobaculia bacterium | reverse complement strand
GATGGCGCTACGCGGCAGGCTCGCCGCCGGCGGGAAGGTCTCGGTCAAGCGCTTGGCGCCGAGGGTGCCCACCTCCTCGTCATAGGTGAAGACGAGCGCCAGCGGCGCCTTCCAGCGCTCCGGCCTGGCCTCGACGGCGAGATTGGAGGCGAGGGCGAGGAATCCCTTCATGTCGCACGAGCCGCGCCCCACCAGGCGGTCCCCCTCGTCGGTGAGGGAGAAGGGATCGTGCCGCCATCCCGCCTCGTCGGCGGGGACGACGTCCATGTGCCCCGAGAGAACGAGGCCCTGGCGATCGCCCGCGGGCTCGGGGCCCAGCCAGGCGATCACGTTCGTCTTGGTGCCGTCGGCCGACGGATTCCTTGCGATCCGCACCCCGGGGCGATCGAGGTAGTCGCAGAGGAAGTCCGCGATCGGCAGGTTGCTGTTGCGGCTGGTCGAGTCGAAGCCGACCAGGCGGGCGAGCAACTCGGCGTCGGAGAGCGGGGCGGACACCGGGTTCTCCTACTCGCGCCGCCGCTCGTGGAGGACCATGATCATCGTCCCGAGCAGTGTGGCGACCTCGTCGCCCTCCGGCAGGGGGCCCCCCAGATTGTCGATCCGGAAGGTCCGCGACAGGAAGGTCCGGTGCTTGGTGATCCGCAGGGCGATCTGCCCGCTGGCGCTGCTCTGAATGCCGTAGGTGGGGCTGAACAGCATGCCGCTGAACATGCCCACGATCGGGATCTCCTCGACGTAGTGGTCGATCACCTTCAGCCAGGGCTGCTCCTCGACGATGGTGAAGAGCCCCGTGGGGCCCTGGATCTCGTAGGTGGCCCGCCAGAACGAGCGCAGCCCCTGCCGCTGGATGCTCCCCACGGTGCGCCCCTGGGGATCGGTGAAGGTGAACATCGCCGAGAAGTCGAGGATGCGGTCGGCGTTGATCTCGTAGAGCTCCTGCGACTGCGAGCTGTCCGAGAAGACCTTGATCTTGTCGCGCAGCTTCAGCAGCTTCTGGCGGACATAGAGGATCTCGCGCCCGGAGGCGTCGGTCACGGAGATCTGCGGCGCCAGGGCCGCGATCTTGAAGTTGAGGGTGAGCGGGTACTGCAACGGGTGTTGCATTGAGGTCCCTCCTTTGACGGTAGAGGACTATACGGCGGTCGGCCGCACGATCATCCGATCATCTCCCATGCGGCGCGTCGCCCCGGTCGAATCGAGGTGCTCGAGGAGCGGGATGGCCCACTTGCGGGTGAGCCCGAAACGGTCCTTGAAGTCCGAGACCGTGAAGCGCTCCCAGGCGGTGGCGAAGAGGTCGCGCTTCAGGCCGGCCAGCGCGGCGGCGGAGAGCAGGAGGCCGCTCGGCAGCTTGACCATCTGGCCGCGGGTCACCAGGTGGCGGATCACGCCGTCGAGGATCTGCGGCTTGGCGCCGAGCGCCAGCGCCACCTCCCCAGGCGAGGGCGCCTCCAGCCCCGCCTTCTCGTAGCGTTCGAGCACGGCGACCGAGAGCGCCGACTCCTCGCCGGTGAGCTGGGCGCTGCGGCCGGGGAGCGTCACCTGGTCCCCCTGCACCACGAGCACCTTCTGCGCCGCCAGCCAGCCGAGGTAGACGTCCGCCAGCTCGGCGCCGCGACCGCGCAGGATGCGGCGCACCGCCTCGGCCTTGGAGATCGATTCGGCCAGGCGGTCTTTCTGGAAGTGCTCCTTGAGGATGCGCTTGGCCCGCTCGGTCACCCGCTGCACGGCGGCGGGGGCGATCCAGCGGCGGGCGCGCCCGTGCTCCTCGGGGACCTCGATCAGCTTCTGGTCGCGGGCGAGCGCCGCCAGCCGCTTCGCCACCTGATCCGGCGGCACGCCGAGCCGCCGCGCCAGCTCGCTCGCCTCCACCCCGCGCTCTCCCGCCTCCTGCACCCAGAAAGGGAGGGCGGCGATGAGCTCCTTCTGGAGCGAAGTCAGGGCTTGCTGGAGAACGGTGCCGCGGTGGCGCCGCCAGCGCGGGTCGAGGATCTCGCCGCCGCCCAGGGTGGCGGGAGGCGAAGGGCGGCGGACGATGAAGCGGTCACCGCGCACGCCTGAGACCGGCGCCTGGAGGCGGATCTCGACCGGCCCGGTCTCGCCCGGCGCCAGCCCTTCCGGGTTCAGCGGGCGCATGCGGCCGAGCACCTCGGCGGCGTAGAGATGGAGACGGACAGGGACGAAACCGCGGATCGGCGCCGGCGCGTCCGCCAGCAGGGTGAAGCGGGCGAGCAGGCTGGTGGTGGCCTGGAATGCCTCCGGGAGCCCGAGCTGCATGCCGCGCGCGAGGTCGTCGAGGGTGACGCCGGTGAGCTGGAGCGACGTGCGCTCGCCCGCCTCCGCCTGCTCGCGCGGCTGGCCATGGACCTGGACGCTGCGCACCCGCACCCGCTCGCCTTTGGGCAGCAGCTCCAGCGTGTCCCCCGGCTTGATGGTGCCGCTGCCGAGCGTGCCGGTGACCACCACGCCCAAGCCCTTGAGATGAAAGGCGCGGTCGACCGGCAGCCGCGCCGGCTTGCCCGGCTCGTCCGGAAGCGCATGCTTCGCCGCCAGATCGAGAAGCGCCGCTTTGAGCTCCGGAATCCCCTCGCCCGTGGTGCTGGAGACCGGCAGGATCACCGATCCCGCGAAGGGCGTAGGCGCGATCAGCTCCTCGACCTCGAGCTGTGCCAGCTCCAGGAGGTCCGGGGAGACGAGGTCGACCTTGGTCAGCGCCACCACGGCGGCGGGGATGCCGAGCAGCGAGCAGACGGCGAGGTGCTCGCGCGTCTGCGGCTTCACCCCCTCGTCCGCGGCCACCACCAGGAGCAGGATGCGGATGCCGCCGAGCCCCGCGAGGGCGTTGTGGAGGAACCGCTCGTGGCCGGGCACGTCCACGAAACCGAGCTGGAGGTCCCCCTCGGTCAGGTGGGCGAAGCCGATGTCGATGGTGATGCCGCGCGCCTTCTCCTCCGCCCAGCGGTCGCAGTCGATCCCGGTCAGGGCCAGCACGAGGCTGGTCTTGCCGTGATCGATGTGCCCGGCGGTGCCGACGATGACGCGACGCATGCTGGAGGTTTCGGTCACCCGAAAAGGCTCAGCCGGCGTTCTTCGCCAGCACCTCGCGAGCGATGCGGTTGATCGTGCCGCCGTCCGCGCTGGAGCCGAACCGGGCGATCACCCCCTTCATGATCGGTCCCATGGCCGCCGGCCCGGAGAGCCCCTTCTCCTTCACGATCTCCTCGACGGCGGCGCGGATCTGCCCCTCGTCCACCTGCGCGGGAAGATACGCGTTGAGTGTCCCGAGCTCGGACTCCTCCTTGGCCGCCAGCTCCTCGCGGCCGCCGGCGCGGTATTGGGTGATCGAGTCCTCGCGCTGCTTGATCGCCTTGCGGACCAGCGAGATGAAGCCCGCCTCGTCCACCTCGTCGCCGCGGCGGATGCGCTCGTTCTTGATCTCCGCGAGGAGCATCCGGAGGGTGGAGAGCTTCTCCTTCTCCCCCGACTTCATGGCGGTCTTGACCTCGGTCTCGATGCGTTGCTGCGGTGTGGTGGTCGTCATGGAGGGGGATTATAGAGGGCCTCGCCCGCCCGGGATTGAAATCCCGGGCTACCGACGGCCGTCCCATCCGGGACTTCCCTTCAAGCCCCGGCAGGGGCGGCCGTGAGTAGCCCGGGATTTCAATCCCGGGCGGGCTATGATCTCCGCGTGAAACCAGCCGTTCTTCCTCTCCTCCTGGCGCTCGGCCTCGCGGCCTGCCTGCCGGCCCTCCCGGCCGCGGAGGACGCCCGCATCCGCGTCGCCGTCAGCGTGCCGCCGCAGGCGGATTTCGTCCGGCGGATCGGCGGCGACCACGTGCAGGTGGAGGTGATGATCCCGCCCGGCTACTCCCACGTCGACTATCCGCTGACGCCGCGGCAGGTCGCGGCCCTCAGCCGGGCGCGGATCTACGTGGCGGTGGGGCACCCGGCGTTCGAGTTCGAGCAGGTCCAGCTCAAGGCCGTCCTCCGGGACATGCCCGGCATCCAGGTGGTGGACATGTCGCGCGGCATGGCGCTGATGGCGGGGGAAGGGGAGGGGGAGGAAGACGAGCACGGGCATGCCGGCGGCGATCCGCACGTCTGGGTGGCGCCGGACACCGTCGCTGTCGCGGCCCGCAACATCGAGGCCGCGCTGGCGGGGATCGATCCTGCGCATGCCGCCGAGTACCGCGCCAACCTCCAGAACTTCGAGGCGGAGATCGCCGGGCTCGACCGTGAGATCCGCGCGCGTCTGGCCGGCCGGGAGGGCGACCGCTTCATGGTTTATCACCCCACCTGGGGATACTTCGCTCGCGAGTACAGTCTGCAACAGGTGGCGATCGAGGCGGAAGGAAAGGAGCCCAGCGCGCAGCGGCTGATCCAGCTCATCGACCGCGCGCGGCGGGAGCGGATCCAGGTCGTCTTCGTGCAGGCCGGC
>DASWQX010000564.1:0-3439 GCA_036403495.1 Thermoanaerobaculia bacterium | reverse complement strand
CTGGAAGGACCGCGTGATGAAGGAGGTCGGCAAATGACCGGCAACGCTCCGGGTGAGCGCTCGCGGGCCCGGGTCCCGGCCGGCCTGCTGGTCCTGGTCCTGCTGCCGCTGATCCTGATGCCGATCGCGGCGGTCTTCGTCTTCGCCCTGAAGGGGGGATTGAGCGAATTCTGGAAGGCGTTCACCAACGAGGATGCCCAGTTCGCCCTCCGCTTCAGCCTGCTGATCGCCTTCTGCACCGCGGCGATCAACGCGGTGCTTGGCACCTGGGCGGCTTACGTGCTCTCCAAGTACCGCTTCCGCGGGGAGCGGCCGCTCGCCATCGCCATCAACCTGCCGGTGGCGATCCCCACGGTGGTGGTGGGCACCTCCCTCCTGCTGCTCTGGGGACCGATCGGCCTGTTCGGCAAGCTCCTGGAGCCGTTGGGGCTCCAGCCGATGTTCACTCCCGCGGGGGTGCTCCTCGCCCACCTCTTCGTCACCTTCCCCTATATGCTGGGAGCGGTCAAACCGCTGCTCGACGAGCTCGAGGTGACCTACGAGGAGGCGGCCTACACGCTCGGCGCGGGCAAGTGGCAGACCTTCCGCTACATCATCCTGCCGGCGCTGCGCGGGGGCCTGTTCAGCGGCACGCTCCTCACCTTCGCCCACTCGCTGGGGGAGTTCGGGGCGACGGTGATGGTCTCCGGCAACCTCCGCCTCCGCACCCAGACGGCGCCACTCTACATCTTCGCGCAGTTCGAGGCGGGCCATGTGGCCGAGGCGAACGCGGTGGCGGCGGTGCTGGCGGCGCTGTCGTTCGTAATCTTCTTCTTCCTGCTGCGCTACTCGGGGAGCGCGGGGAGCCGGAAGCGCTGATGTCGATCCGCCTCGAGCAGCTCGCCAAGAGCTTCGGGGGCCAGCCGGTGGTCAAGCCCACCTCGCTCGAGGTCCGCGACGGCGAGCTGTTCGTGCTGCTCGGCGCGAGCGGCAGCGGCAAGAGCACGATCCTGCGCATGGCCGCCGGGCTCACCGCCCCCGACTCCGGCCGGATCTGGCTGCACGATCGGGACGTCACCCATCTCGCTCCGCAGGAGCGGGGGATCGGCTTCGTGTTCCAGAACTACTCGATCTTCCGCCACATGAGCGTGGGCGAGAACATCGAGTTCCCGCTGAAGATCCGCAAGGTGCCGCCGGCGGAGCGCGCCCGCCGGCGCGAGGAGCTGCTCGACCGCGTGGGCCTCGGCGGCTTCGGCAACCGCTACGCCCACCAGCTCTCGGGCGGCCAGCAGCAGCGGGTGGCGCTCGCCCGCGCCCTGGTCCACGAGCCCTCGGTGCTCCTGCTCGACGAGCCGTTCGGCGCCCTCGACGTCAAGATCCGCTCCCAGCTCCGGCGCAACCTGCGGGAGATTCAGCAGCAGCTCGGCGTCACCGCCATCCTCGTCACCCACGACCAGGAGGAGGCCTTCGAGCTGGCCGACCGTATCGGCCTGATGGAGCGTGGCGAGCTGCTGGAGGTGGGCCAGCCGGAAGCGCTCTACGCCCGCCCGCACACCCTCGCCGGCGCCACCTTTCTCGGCGCGGGAACGGTGCTGGTGGGGCGGGCGCGGGAGGGCGAGGCACGGATCGGCGCGCTCTCGCTCCCCATCCCCGCCGAGGTCGAGCACGAGGAGGACGCCCGGGTGCGTGTGCTGGTGCGGCCCGAGCAGGTGGAGATCTCGGCGGGCCCTCCCGGGCCCGGAGCACGGGTGCTTGGCCAGGGGGAGATCGTCGAACGGAGCTTCCTCGGCGCCCTGCGGCGGGTGCGGGTGCGGATGCCCCCGATCCCCGGCACCCGCCAAGCGGCGCCCGCCGTCTACGGCGAGGAGGGGCTGCTGATCGATGCCGTCCTGCCGGCGGAGGCGGAGTTCGGCGGCCCGAGCGTGTGGGTGAGCCTGCGCGGCTGGCACATCCTGGCGCCGCCGCAGCCCCGGCTGCTCGTCTGCGACCTGCCGGGAGAGGGGAGCCCGGCGCCGTTCCGGCTCATCCGTGGCCTCGAAGGGTCGCTCAACGCGAAGGTCTGTGTGCTCGGGATCGCGGACGAGGCGGACGGCGTCGAGCCGCTGCGCGCCAGGCTGACCGAGCAGGCGGTGGCGGGGGGGGTGCCCGACGCCGAGCCGGTGGTGCGGCGCGGCGATGTGGCCAGGGAGATCACCGCCGAGCAGCGGCAGAGCCTCTACGACTTCACCCTCGTCCGATTCCCCGGCGGCCGCAGCGTGGAGACTCTGGTAGACCTGCTGGAGAGCCTGGCGACCCCCCTCCTGGTGACGCAGGGGGAGCCGGAGACCTTCCGGCGCATCCTGATCTGTACAGCGGTGGGGGAGCCGGGCAAGGCGGACGTGCGGGTGGGAGGCTGGCTGGCCCGGAGGCTGGCCGCGACGGCGACGCTCCTCCACGTGCTGCCGGCCGGCGGCGCCGTTCCCGCCCCCTGGGTGAGCTCCCACCTCAATGCCGGCCTCGCCACCCTGCGCGCCCTGGAGGTCGCGAGCCACTCCACGATCCGGACGGCGCGCACTCCTCTACAGGGCATTCTCGACGAGACCCGAGAGGGGAGCTACGACCTCGTCGTCCTCGGGCGCCACGCCCGCCGCAGCCCGCGCGAGCGCACCGTCCGGTACGACGTGACCTTGCAGATCCTCACCGACTCGGAAGCGTCGGTGCTGATCGTCCCGCCGGACGAATAGGATTCTCTACGAGCTGGTTCGGTCAGAAGGAGGAAGGGTGACTGGTGGAGCCGATCGGGATCGAACCGACGACCTCTTGAATGCCATTCAAGCGCTCTCCCAACTGAGCTATGGCCCCCCAGGAAGGAGGCGGCTTTTAGCCCCGGCCCGGCGGGTCTGCAAGGGGTCCAAGGGGGACTTTCGTAGCGACTTTCGCAGGGACTTTCACACCGGCCCCGGCGTGACTAGGTTGCGGCCGGAACCAGGAGGGGTGCGCATGGGCAAGGTGTTTCCGGACGCGAAGGCGGCCCTCGCGGGCCTGCTGCGCGACGGCATGATGATCCATTCCGGCGGCTTCGGCCTGTGTGGCATCCCCGCCCTCCTGATCGAGGCGATCCGCGACAGCGGCGTGAAGAACCTCACCATCGTCTCGAACAACGCCGGCATCGACGATGCCGGGCTCGGCCTGCTGCTGAAGACCCGGCAGGTGAAGAAGATGATCAGCAGCTATGTCGGCGAGAACAAGACCTTCGCCGAGCAGTTCCTGGCCGGCGAGTTGGAGATCGAGTTCAACCCGCAGGGTACGCTGGCCGAGCGCATCCGCGCCGGCGGCGCCGGCATCCCGGCCTTCTACACCAGGACCGGGGTCGGGACCGAGGTGGCCAAGGGCAAGCCGACCGCCGAGTTCGACGGCGAGACCTATGTGATGGAGCGCGGCATCGTCGCCGACCTGGCGATCGTGCACGCCTATATGGGCG
>DASWQX010000563.1:0-7434 GCA_036403495.1 Thermoanaerobaculia bacterium | reverse complement strand
CAGCAATACGATAAGCTGCGGAGTATTGGGGTTTATGTATGAGGAGGGTAAAGGAGTGACTAAGGATCTGGCCAAGGCCGTAGAGCTGTATAGCACTGCGTGTAACGGCAAGGAGCTACGAGGCTGTGACCATCTGGGTATCATGTACGAGAACGGTGAGGGAGTAACCAAGGACTTGAATAAAGCTGTGGAACTATATCGCACTGCATGTAACGGCAAGGAGCTACTAGGTTGTGCCTATCTGGGTACCATGTATGACAACGGTGCGGGAGTGGCTCAGGATCTGGATAAAGCCGTGGAATTGTATCGTGCTGCGTGTAACGGCAAGGAGCTACGGGGTTGTAACGATCTGGGCTCCAGATACGAGGATGGTCGAGGAGTGACTAAGGATCTGGGTAAGGCCATTGAGCTATACCGTGCTGCATGCGACGGTGGGGATCTATATGGCTGTTATCGGCTTGGCTTCATGTACTCTGGTGGTAAAGGCGTGGCGATAGATGCAGCGAAAGCACAAGAGCTATACCGGCGTGCCTGCGAGGGCGGACTTGAGGACGCCTGTACGGCTTTGCGTCAACCGAAGACCTGAGCGGTGGCATGGGCGGGTTCCAACCTTGGTGTTGGGTCAGCGCACCCGCCATTTTCCCCTTACTGAATCCATCCGGGAGGTCCGGAACGGAAGCGAGGATGCTTCCTGTAAGCGTTTCGGAAAGGGGAAATGGAGCGGGAGACGGGATTCGAACCCGCGACCAACAGCTTGGAAGGCTGTGACTCTACCCCTGAGTTACTCCCGCGATAGAACCTGAAAAGCCCATGCTCGAAACAGGAATGGTGGAGGCGGGAGGATTCGAACCTCCGTAGGGCGAAGCCCGGCAGATTTACAGTCTGCTGCCATTGTCCACTCGGCCACACCTCCAAAGAACTGCACCGCGCTGGATCGGGGGGCTGGAGCCGGCACCCGGATTTGAACCGGGGACCTACGGTTTACAAGACCGTAGCTCTACCCCTGAGCTATGCCGGCGGGTCGTGCCCCAGGAACAGAACCCTACCGGGTCACTCCCGATTCCAGGAGCCGGGAGAGTCTAGCCGCTTGCAGCCGCCCTGGCAAGCGGGCTCAGAACCGGCGCAGCCAGACGAGGACCCAGGAGACCGTCCCGGCCACTCCCGCCACCGCCACCAGGCCGAGGTAGAGCATCACCAGCCGCGGCTCCCGCAGGATGCACTCGCTCCGCCGCAGGCCTGCCCGCCAGGATTTCCAGTAGGCGTGGAAGCCCAGCGTTCCGAAGACCGCCGCGATCAGCGCCGGAGTCAGGATCCAGGCGAGCAGCGCCACCGTGGTGTAGACGCAGAGGGAGAGGGGATCGGGGATCGCGGGCGGCGGGATCGGACGGGGCAGCGCCCCTTCGGCGGCGCGGGCCGCCTGCTCCTCGCGGACCCGGCGGGCGGCGGCCAGCTCCGTGGTTTCGGAAGACTCGATCTCGCTCATGCCGCCGATCCTATCGCCGCTCCCGCCCGTTCGGAGAGCTTCAGGCGGTGGAGCGCCGGCCAAGCCTGCGCGGCGCAGAAGGGGACGCACTGGTGTCCCAAGTCCCCCTGCGTGCCGACGTGGACGCAGCACTGGGTCAACCGCTCCTCGATCATCGTGTTCATGTCCATGAACGGCTTGACGGTGATCCGCTTGACCCGTTTCCCGAGAAGGTCGCGCAGGGCATCCCGTCTCCCGATCATCGCCTCTCCGGCGAGGCGGGCCAGCGTCGAGAGGCCGAGGTCGCAGGCGGTGCAGACGTTGCGGAACAGCTCGCCCATCGACGGCTGGGCCAGCGAGCTCGATTCGGAGAAGAGGCCGAGGAGCGACTCCTTCACCAGCCGTCGGAGGTCGGCCGAGAGATCGGGATCGACGATCCGGTTGCTCACCAGCCCGAGGTGCGCCTTGAGCGTCTCGTGGCCCACGATCGCCGCCAGCGACTTCCACTCCCCCGCGTCGGTCTTCAGGAGGTAGCCGATGCTGCAGCAGTGGGGGTGGCTGCAGGGGAGCGCCGTCAGGTCCCGCCAGGAGACAGCGCCGCCGGTCTGCCCCGCCAGTCGCGCCAGCACGCCGCCGTGGGTGAGGCGGGCGCCGGGATCGATCGCCGTCGAGCGCCCGCTGCCAAACTGCGGCTGGATCGAGACCCCGCCCACGAACGGCGTCTCCAGCGCGTAGAGCAGCACGTCGCCGATCTCGTCGTCGTTGACCCCCAGCGCGGCGGTCATCGTCAGCGTGGTGAAGACCCCCGCCTGGGAGAGGCGCTCGACGGCCTTCTGCTTGATCCGTCGCAGGTCGGCTCCGCGGTGGTGGCGGTGCGTCTCCAGCCGGAAGCCGTCGAACTGGAGATAGACCTCGATCCGCCGGTGGTGTTTCTCCAGGAAGGCGAGCAGGCGGTCGTTCTGGGCGATCTCTATGCCGTTCGAATTGATCAGGATGCGGCCCACCGGCCGCGCCAGCGCCCCGTCCAGGATGTCGAGGAGCCGCGGATGCAGGGTTGGCTCGCCGCCGGAGAGCATCAGCACGTCGAGCCGCCCCTCCTCGCGGGAGAGGCGGGTGTCGATGTTGGCGAGCACCGTCTCGACCGCCACCGCGCCGCGCGACTCGGGGGAGCTGGCGGCGAAGCAGTTCGGGCAGCAGAGGTTGCAGGAGCGCTCGACGTCCTCCAGGAGGATGCAGGTGTGCTGGGTCTGCATCTCGCCCAAGCCGCGCAGATAGGCCTGCGGGATGGGATCGAAGTTCCCCGGCACGTCCGGCTCGTGGCGCTTGGTCGGCGCGGTCCACTGCTCCAGGTAGGCGAGGATCTCGGCGGACTCGTCGTAGAGGGTGCGCACTTTTCCGTGCTCGGGGCAGCCGCGGACGAGCCAGACTTGCCCCCCTTCCTCCGCCAGGTAGCCGGAGAGCCGCCGCACCTCAGCGAGCGGGCGCTCGGGATTTTCCACATGGCAATGGGGGCAGAAGGCCGAGACGTAGCGCAGCAGGCGGTCACCGCGGAGGGTCATGCCAGGCATCGAGCTCTCCTTCAGAACTTCCCGAAGGTGCAAACACCGCCGAGGACGAGGAAGGCCAGGCCGCCGAAAAGTCCGGCGCCCCGCAGGAGAACACCCGCCGCATAGCGAGTGTCCCGCGGGATCTTGAACACCAGACCGAGGACGACCTCCGCGGCGCAGATCATGAAGGCGAGGGCCGTGACCCCGACGATCCAGTATTGCTGGCTGCGGGGCCCGCTCAAGACGATCGTGAGCACGGTGTTGAGCACCACGATCAGCATCATCCAGGGCCAGGCGCGGGAGCGGGGCGGGGCGTTCTCGTGCTGGAAGATGTCGATCGCCAGGCCCACGTCCTTCGGATCGTGACCGGTCTGGAGGAGCTGCCGGCGCAGAGCCGCCAGACTGTAGCGGTCGGAGTGCTCCCGCAGGTAGGCGAGGATCGTGTCGAGCTTGGATTCGGTCATGCGCCGCTCAGAATATAGAGGCAGAGCCCGCCAATGGCGAGGATTCCCAGGGCGATCGTCAGTGCGAAGCCAAGCAGGAGTGCGAGGCCCACGGGGCGGCTCTTCGCCGGAAAGCTGAGCACGATCCCGCCGATGACCTCGACGCCGACGAGAAGGAAGAAAAATGACAAGAGGAAGCCCAGTGCATCGCTCCTCATCGCGCCCTCCGCCCGAATCATTGCCACGACCAGCACGGCGTTGACCGCAACGACCAGCAGAGCCTGCGGAAAGACGCGCGGACGGACGACCGGCGGGTGCTCCGACTGGTAGACCGCCATGGCCTCGTCCACCACCGCCGGATCGTAGCCGCTCTGGACGAGCTGCTCGCGCAGGACCGCCAGGCTGTACCGCGCGGAGTGCTCCCGCAGGTAGGCGAAGATCGGATCGAAGCTCGGGTCGGTCATGTCTCTCCCTCCAGGGGGACGAGGACCGGCGGTCGTCGGCGCCGGGATCGCCGCAGGAAATAGCCGGCGAGCAGCAGCGTCGAGGGGATCAGGAAGAGCTGCGAGCGGGTCAGCCCCGCCCAGACGACTTCGTTGCCGCGGACGAATTCGATCAGGAAGCGGAAGGTGGCGTAGGCGAGCAGGTAGACCTTGAACAGCTCGCCGTGCAGATCCGGCCGGCGGCGCAGGCGCAGCAGGACCGCGAGCATGGCGAAGTGGAAGGCGATCTCGTAGACGAACGAGGGGTGGAGCGGCACGCCGATCCAGGCGGCGGGAAACCCGGGGATGGCCGCCGCCCGCGCCGCGTCGACCTTCACCCCCCAGGAGAGGCCGGTCGGAGTGCCGGGCGTCTCGGTGAGCAGGCAGCCGAAGCGGCCGAGGCCGATCCCCAGCGCCGCCGCGGGGGCGAAGACGTCGCCAGTGGGGGCGCGGTAACCGATCAGCCGCTTGGTCAGGACCGCGCCGAGATAGGCGCCGGCCAGTCCGCCGAGCACGCTCTTCCCCCCGTAGAGGAGAGCGCCGATCAGCGTCGGATCGGGCGCCGCGGCGAGATAGCGCCAGGCCGTGCTCAGCTTGGCGGCGACGGCACCGCAGAAGAGAGCGCCGGTGAGGATGATGAACAGCCGGTCGTCCAGCGTCCGCCGCCGCCTCGCCTCGACGAGGAAGAGCGCCACGGCCGCAACCGTGCCGAACGCCACGAAGGCGCCGTGCACCCCGGAGGGATCGATCGGCAGGTTGGGCAGCCGCAATAGAGTTTTCCAGGTTTTCTGAAGACTCTAGGGCCGGGGGTGAGGGGTGTCAAGGCAGGGGTGGGGAACCCATCGCCCGGTCCATCGCCATATTGCGATCGGTGTTATTGTAGAGGCCTCAACGTCTTACCTATCGAACCCCACGAAAGGGCCCATCTCATGAACGGAACGTCTCAAGTCCCCCCTGCGCCCGGCGTGCCGCCCAAGAAGGGCATGAGCCCCCTCGCCTGGATCGGCATCGGCTGCGTCGTCATCCTGATCCTCTGCGGCGTCGCCTTCGGCATCATGGGCTTCTTCGCCAAGCGGATGATCGACAAGGCGGCAAAGAACCCCGGCATGGCCGCCGCCGAGCTGGCGGTGAAGATGAACCCGGACCTCGAGCTGGTCAACGCCGACGATAAGACCAACACGATCACGATCAAGGACAAGAAGACCGGCGAGACGACCACCATCAGCGCCGACGACGCCAAGAACAACAAGTGGTCGATCAAATCCGACAAGGGGACCGCGACCTTCGACGGCACCGGCGGCAAGGGCGTGTCGATGAAGACGACCGACGAGAAGGGGCAGGTCACCACCTTCAACGCCGGCAACGGCTCGCCGCAGAACCTCCCCTCCTGGCTGCCGGTCTATCCGGGCGGGACGGTGCAGGGGACCTACGACACCACCAGCAACGAGGGGCGCTCGGCCGCCTTCACGGTCTCCACCAAGGACCCCACGGACAAGGTGCTCGAATACTACGAGTCACAGCTCAAGAGCGCCGGCCTGAAGACCGAGAAGAGCACCTTCTCGACCGCCGGCCAGAACGGCGGCACGGTCACCGGCAAGAGCGACGACGCCAAGCGCGAGGCGAGCGTCATCATCTCCACCAACACCGACGGCACGCAGGCGGTCGTCACCTTCCAGGAGAAGAAGTAGGGCTCGTCTGGTGAAACGCAGGGCGGGGGCCAACCCCGTCCTGCCGCCTCCTGAGTCGTAAGCCCAACTCCCCTCCGCACGCCTCCCTGCTTCGATCAGCCTTTGTGGCCTGCGACCTCATCCCCTATCCCCTTCTCCTAGAGGAGAAGGGGGACGACTGCGAGCGGCCCCAGCCAAGCCCTCCCTCTCCTTGAGGAGAGGGACCGAGGGTGAGGTCGCAGGCCACGAACGCCCAGAATGCAAAAAGCCCCGCGGCGTCAAGCCGCGGGGCGAGGAAGGAACGGCGTCCCGGACGCCTCAGGCGCCGGTGTTCTGACGCCGCCTGCGGAGCGTGGCGACCGCGGCGGCGCCCACCAGCAGGGCGAGGAGCGCGAGGCCGAAGTCGGACAGCGTGGGTACCATCGGAGGAGCGCCGGCCAGGAAGACCGTGGGGTCGTTGGCCGCTCCACCCGGAGCGTCGGTCAGCGACGTGGCGTCGTTGACGCCGTCGTTGTCGCTATCGTAGTGGACCGTTCCCTGGTTGGAGATCGTCTGGCCCGCGGCGGACGCCGGGATGGTCGCCGGGATGGTGATCGTCACCGTGCCGCCGGCCGGGATGGCGCCGTTCCAGGTCACCGGATTGACGCCGGCGCCGGAGATGGTGCCCGAGCTGGACGTGGGGGTGCCGACGACGAGCGGCGCCGGCACCGTGTCGGTGAACTCGTTCCCCGGGTTGTCCGCCTGCGCGGCGTTGCCGGAGTTGGTCAGGGTGACGGTGTAGATTACGTTGCCCCCCGCCTGCTGGTTGCCGCCGGTAATCGCCTTGGTCGCCGTGACGTTGGCTCCCATGGCGACGGCGTCGCACACCGCCGGGGTGATGGTCACCGAGAAGGCCCGGATGTTGCCGGTGTCACCGATGAAGAAATCCTGTGCTTCGAGCTGCCAGGTGCCGGTGGCCGGCTGGCCCTGGAAGGCTGCCAGCGGCGAGTTCGGAGTGAAGTTGCCGGTGAACGGCGCCTGGCCCGACGCCACCGCCTGGATGCTGCCACCCACGCTCTGGTCGTCGAGAACGGTCTGGCAGAAGTTGTTGCCGCCGCCGTCGGTCCGGTTGATGATCAGGACCGACGTGGAGTTGGGCGCGATCAGGGAGATTTGAAGGTCATTGACGAAAGAATGGTCGAGACCGACCGTGGTGGAGCTGACGGCGGCGCTGCACGCCGTTCCGTCAATCGAGGCCGTGACGGAGAAGACATTGCCGGTCGCCACGACCGGAAGGCTCGCGAAGGCCGGAGTGCCACCCACATCCGCGCCGGCGCTGTCGGGGATCGGCACGGCGGGACCGGTGTAGCTGAAGGTGACCGGCGTGCCCGGCGAGCCGGTCCCGATCGAGAAGTTGAAGGTCTGCGGCGAGGCGCCGCCGCTGTAGGTGACGGTCAGGGTGAAGTTGATGGTGGACCCGCAGGAGGCCGCCCCGGTGACATGGAAGGTGTACGGCACGCTGTTGTTTGCGGTCGCGCCGATCGCCAGGTCGGGGTAGGTCGAATTCCCGGACACGATCGTGATCCCGGGGGTCGAGGTGGTCAGGACGGCCGAGATCCCGGTCGCGGCGGCGCCGCCGTTGTTGGTCAGCGGTATGGTCAGGGCCCAGGTCTCGTTGTTCTCCACGAAGGCGTCGCCGTCGCCGCTCACCTGGGTCTTGACCACGGTGCCGGCGGCGAGGAAGGCCTGTGCCGTGGCGCCCGCGGCCTGCAGGGCGGCGTGCGCCATGATGATGCCGGCGCCGGTGTCGCGGTCGACTCCAGGGGTCTCGATGTCGATCGCCGAGGCAATCAG
>DASWQX010000562.1:0-5858 GCA_036403495.1 Thermoanaerobaculia bacterium | reverse complement strand
CGGGTCTACGCGCTCACCGGCGAGGACGTCGAGGTGAGCGACGACAGCGGCGGCTCCTGGTCGCTGCTCGCCGCGGGCTACGGCTTCGAAGCCCTGGTCCCGGACCCCCAGCGGCCCGGAACGCTCTGGGCCGCCGGCCCTGACGGCCTCTTCCGTAGCGACGACGGCGGGCGGACCTGGATTCCCGCGGGCGACGGTATCCCGCAGGCCACCCCGGTCACCGCCATCGCCCTCGATCCGGTGGACCGGGACGTCCTCTATACCGGCACCCTCCGGAACGGCGTCTTCAAAAGCGTCGACGGCGGCCTCACCTGGGAGCCGCTGGGCACCGGCCTGGAGGGCTTCGGCGTGCGCTTCCTGGTGATCGACCCGCGCGACCGGTCGCACCTCTACGCGGGCACCGACGTTGCCGGGGTGATGAAGATCCGGCAGTCGGGGGACTAGCCCGGGCGCCGCCCGGCGTTCTTCCGTATACTCGGAGGAAACCCGGGAGATCGCCATGCACCGACGCGCCATCCTCGTCGCACTGTTGCTCCTCGTCCCTCCGGCCCGGCCGGCCGCCGCCGTCGACGCATGGACCCGCGTCGGCCCGGATGGGGGGATCGTCTCGACGTTCGCCGCCGCGCCGTCCAGACCGTCCACGGTGTATGCCGGGCTCAGCGTCGGCGGCTTGTTCCGCAGCCTCGACGGTGGGGCGACCTGGAGCTTCGCCGGCGCCGGGCTCGACCTCCACGGCACGGTCCGTTCGATCGTCGCTGACTCCCGCCGGCCCGAGACTGTCTGGGCCTCCACCTTCCAGGGACTCTACCGGAGCACCGACGGCGGGACGAACTGGGCACTCGTGCTCACCAGCGGCGCCGCCGCGCTCGCTCAGAGCCCGGCCTCAGGCGTCCTCTACGCCGGTATCCAGAGCGGTCCCATGCTCCGCAGCGCCGACGGCGGCACCTCGTGGCAGACGATCGCCCACTCGCCGCAGAACGTGCTCGGCCTGGCGGTCGACCCCTTCCACCCCCAGACCCTCTATGCCGGCGCCCTCTCGGGATTTTTCAAGAGCACCAACGGCGGCACGAAATGGGTCCGGATGACCCAGGGGCTGCCGCCCGACCCGCTCACCGCCCTCACCCTCGATCCCCGTTCCGGGACGCTCTATCTCGCCACCGTGAGCGTGGTCCCGGGGAAGGTCGTCTTCCGCAGCGACGACGGCGGGGCGCATTGGACCTCGGTGGACGGCGGCATGCTGCCCGGATACACCAACGTCCTGGCCGCCGACCCGGGGAGCAAGAAAACGGTCTGGGCGGTGTCCGGGGGGCATATCTTCCGCAGCCCCGATCAGGGGCGGACCTGGAGCGCCGCCGAGACCGGCCTCCCGAGCGGCGGCAGCGTCCTCGCCCTGCTGCCGGGCGCCTCCGCGGTGCTGGCGGGGACCGTCTCCGGCCCCTTCCGGAGCGTTGACCAGGGGACGTCCTGGCAGCTATCGAGCCAGGGGATGCAGGCGGCCTCGATCTCCGGTCTGGCCCTCGACCCACTCCACCCGTCACGCCTCTGGGTGGTCGCGACCGGCCAGGTCTTCCGGACCGTCAGCGGTGGCGTGCCCTGGCGCCTGCTCGCCGGCGTGCCGTCTCCGGCCTACCAGACCGGACCGCTCGCGGCGGACCCCAACCATCCCGGGACCGCCTATCTCGGGCTGCTGGAGGGGGTCGCCCACACGACCGACGCCGGGACCCACTGGAGCCCGGGATCTCCGCTCTCCTGCGTGCTGCCGGAGACGATCGCCGTCGATCCGCTGGACTCCTCGGTGGTCTACGTCGCCGGTACTTGCGACCTGAAGCCCGGCGCCTGCGACAACTTCCGCAGCGACGACGCCGGTCAGCACTGGACCTGCGTTCCTATTCAGGCGGACGTCCTGGTCCCCGACCCCTTCCAGCCCTCCCAGGTCTACGCGCTCTCGGGTGAGGACCTCTATGGGAGCGCGGACCGTGGCGCTTCCTGGTCGCTCCTCGTCATAGGCGTCAATCTCACGGTCCTGGCCGCCGACCCCCACCGCCCCGGCACGCTCTGGGGAACCGGACATGCCGGCCTCTCCCGCAGCGACGACGGCGGGCGGACCTGGAGGCTGTCCGACGATGGCATCCCGCAGTTCACGCTGCTGTCGACGCTGGCGCTCGACCCGGTAGACCCCGACGTCCTCTACGCCGGCACGCTGCTGAGGGGCGTCTTCAAGAGCGCCGACGGCGGCGCCACCTGGGCGCCGCTGGGCACCGGGCTGACCGGGATCAACGTCCGTTTCCTGGTGATCGACCCGCGGAGCCCCGACACGCTCTATGCGGGCACCGACGAGGCTGGAGTGATGAAGATCCGGCAGCCTCGGCGGGCAGCCGCTCCCCTTTGAGACTTTCGTTCCCCAGGTCGGAGGGCGAGGACCGCCCTCCGAGATCCCCTTCCGAAATCTCGCGGGGCAATGACTGCCCCGTGAGATTTTCATCCGGGTTCTCGCGGGGCCAAGATCGCCCGGCGAGATTGCCATCCGGGCTCTCGCGGGGCGGAGGCTGCCCTCCGAGATTTCGAGCCGGGGCCTCGGAGGGTGGCGGTCGCCCCGCGAGATGGCCAGGCCGCGAAGCCGAGGGCCCGCACGGCGACGGGGAGTGCGCTGACGCCGGAGAGGTAGGCCCGATCCGCCCAGAGCAGGGCGCTGTCGCGTTTCGACGGGGCGCTGAGGTGGGAGCCGAGGACTAGATCACCCGCTCGTTGCCCCCGTCCACCGGAATCCAGGCCCCTGTCGTTTTGGCGAAGCGGGGGCCGCAGAGCTCGGCGGCCAGCTCGGCCACGTCGCGGCTGGTGACCTCCACCCCCAGCACGTTGTTCCGCCGGTACTCCTCGACCGAGAGGCCGTAGGCGGCGGCGCGGGAGGCGAGCACCTCGTCGGTCCAGACGCCGGTGTCGAAGACGGCGTTGGGGTGGAGGACGTTGACGCGGATGCCGTCCGCTCCCCATTCGAGGGCGGCGACGCGGGCGAGCTGGTGGAGCGCCGCCTTCGAGGCCGAGTAGGCGGCGGCGCCGGGGCCGGGGGCGGGCACGTTCTTCGAGCCGATCACCACCACCCGGCCGCCGGCCGGCGCCAGCTTCAGGAACGGGTGGCCGAGACGCAGCAGTAGCAGGTTGGCGTCGAGGTTCACGCGCATTACCCAGTCCCACTCGGCGAGCGGCAGATCAGCGATCCTCTTCGCCGCCGGGAAGATCCCCGCGTTCAGCACCAGCAGGTCGAGGCCGCCGAAGGCCGAGATCCCCTTCGCCACCGCCGCCGCGACCTCGGCTTCGTCGGCGACGTCGCAGCGGATTCCCAGGTAGTCCGGTCGCGAAAGAATTCCGATCACCTTCGGATCGACATCCAGCCCCACAACTGCCGCTCCTCTCGCGAGGAGGGCCTCGACCGCGGCGCGGCCGATCCCCGAGGCGGCCCCGGTCACCAGCGCGACCTCGCCGGCGAACATCGCCGGCTTCCCCGCCTGTGCCAGCTTCGCCTGCTCCAGGTCCCAGTACTCCATGTCGAACAGGTCGCGCGCCGGCAGGGCCCGGTAGCCGCCCAGACGCTCGGCCCGCTCGATGATGTCCAGGGTGTGGGCATAGATCTCGGCCGCGATCGACGCGTCCTTCGACGAGCGGCCGGCGGTCAGCAGGCCGAGCTCGGGATCGAGGACCACCCGCGGCGCCGGATCGAGCATCGTCTTCGGCGCGGCGGCGTGGGGAGCGTGCTCGTCGAAGTAGGCGCGGTAGGCGCGGACGTACCCCTCGACGTCGCGGCCGATCAGCGGCAGGCGCTTGGTGCGGATGACGTGGTCGGGCGTCGCCGGCCCCGCGGCGATCCGCGCGAGGTCCTCACGGCGGGTGAAGGCGAGGCTGCGGGCATCGCGGTGCGACGCCAGGACCATGGGGAAGCCGGCCGCGCGCGAGATCCCGTGGCGCAGCCGGGCGATCGCCAGCAGATCGACCTCGTCCCCGGGCGCCTCCGGGAAGGGACCCAGGCTCCAGGCTCCCCGCCGTTCCAGCAGGCGCTCGGCGCGGCCGACGAGATCGATCATTCGCTCGTAGGACTCGCGCGCGGTGGCGCCGAAGGAGAAGATGCCGTGGTTGAGCAGCACCATGCCGATCGTCCCCGGCCCGGCCGCGGCGGGGAACCGCTCGGCGCACAGGCGGGCGAGGTCGAACCCCGGCATGATGTAAGGGACGACGACGACCGAATCCCCGTAGGCCTCGCGGACCAGCGCCTCGCCGTCCGGATTGTTGGTGAGGGTGACCACGGCGTCGGCGTGGGTGTGGTCCACGAACTTGAAGGGGAGCGCCGCATGCAGGATCGCCTCCACCGACGGGGTGGGCGCGGAGGCCAGGGTCATCGCCGTCCGCAGCTCGTTGACCATCTCGGGATCGGAGAGGCACGGCAGCGTCGCGAGGCGCGCCGCGGGACCCAGGCGCACCGGCGAGAAGCCCGCCGCCGCGATCGTCTCGAGGTCCCAACCGCTCCCCTTGACGTAGAGGATCTCCTCGGCCTCGCCGAAGCGGTTGACCTCGCGGATCTTCACCGAGGTGTTGCCGCCGCCGTGCAGCACCAGGCTCTTGTCGCGCCCGAGCAGGCGCGAGGTATAATCGCGCGCCCCGAGGTCCCCTTCGTAGCCCGCGGCTTCTTCGTCGTTCCAGAGGTTCTCGACCATGGGATCTCCCGGCAATCAGGGAGGTAAGCATAGTCGAGCGGGATTCCTCCCTGCCTAAGAGGGTGTTTGGAAAGTCAGCCCCGCAGGGGCGCAGGCATAAAGCCTGGGGTTTTAACCCCAGGTCGGAGCGAGAAACTCCTCCAAAAGCCCCGAAGGGGCGCAGGCAGATTGCCCGATTCCAGCCGCCTACGCCCCTTCGGGGCTTGCGATGGTGGGGCGCGGCTCGGTTCCTGGGGTTAAAACCCCAGGCTTTATGCCTGCGCCCCTGTGGGGCTAACGGTTCTACCAACGGATGGAGCCTCAAGCGGATGGGGCCCTGATCAGCGGAACTACGAGGTTGATCTTGCGACCAGAGCCCAACTTCCTTCGGCTCGTCGAGATCGCAACCGGCCAACCTTTCCTGAACTACGACGAACTCTGCCAGGGGCATCTCGCTTCCGACCGCTGACGCCCCCTCACCCCATCCGAAGCTGCCGCTTCCGTCCCGCCACCGCCGCCAGCCCGAGCAGGGCCGTCGCCACCAGGAAGACCACCGGCGTTCCCGCTTTCGCCGTCGCCGGCAGAGTGCCCAGGAAGTCCAGCCCCGGCACGTGCTGCATGGGGCCCAGGTACCAGAGGACCAGGTAGGCCACCTCGAAGAGCTTGCCGCCGCCGCTCCACACGCCGAGCGTCAGCGCCAGCGTGGGGATGAAGAGGGCGGCGACCGCCCAGGCTCCCGCCGCCGGCCAATCCCCCGCCAGGGCGAGGCGCAGGCCGGCCGCTCCCCCGGTGACGAGCGCCAGGAGCACCCCGGCGGCCCAGGCGGCCGGGAGCTGCCGGCTCAACGGGCGCGCCGCCGAAAAGACCAGGCCCTGAGTGCCGTACCGGGCCTCCCGGTTGCCCAGCGCCGACCAGAGCAGCAGCGGCCAGATCCAGGCCACCGGGAGGATCCCCTGGCGGACGGCGTTGAGGGGGGACACGAAGGCGGCGATGATCAACCCCGCCGCCACCGCGTACCACCACCAGCGCTGCCCCTGGAGCAGCAGGCGCGTCTCGGCGCGCAGGAGGTCCAGGAAGCGGAACCGGCGCGCTCCCTCCGGCAGCGGCTGAAGATGGATGGGGATCAGATGGATGGGGATCGGCGCGGGGACGGATGCCGCCACGCCGTCCCCGGCC
>DASWQX010000561.1:0-10494 GCA_036403495.1 Thermoanaerobaculia bacterium | reverse complement strand
CTCCCGGAAGTACCCCTCCACCCTGGCCGCCCACTCCCGCCGCATGTCCTTGCCGGCCTTGGCGTAGCCGTATCCCGGCAGGTCGACGAAATAGAAGCGCCGGTTCACCAGGAAGTAGTTCACCGCCTGCGTCCGTCCCGGCGTCGAGCTGGTACGGGCGAGGCTGTTTCTTCCCAGCAGGCCGTTGAGCAAGGTCGACTTGCCGACATTCGAGCGTCCGACGAAAGCCACTTCGGGACGCCCGTCGCGCAAGTAGTCCCCGCCCCCGTGAGCGGACAAGATGAACTCCGCGGTCTCGACCTTCACGCGCTCGTCTTTTTCAATCTGAAACCCGCCGCGCCGGCTTTCGAAGCCGGCGCGGCCCAGGCTGATCAGGCATCAATGGGCGAGGGAGTCCGAGCCCACCGGAGAGTCCGTGGGCGCCTTCGTGTACTTCCCGTCCTTCTTGGGGAGCGGGACGAGGGTGCCGTCCAGGGCGAGCCGCAGGACTTCGTCCATCGACTCGACCAGGTGGAACTCCATGGCCTCGCGCACCTCGGTCGGGATCTCCTCGACGTCCTTCTCGTTCTCCTTGGGGAGGATGATCTCGAGGATGCCGCCGCGATAGGCGGCCAGCACCTTGTCCTTGATCCCACCCACCGGCAGCACCTTGCCGCGCAGCGTGATCTCGCCGGTCATCGCGACGTCCTTGCGGACGGCGATCTTGGTCAGCGCCGAGATCAGCGCCGTGGCCATGGTAATACCGGCCGACGGGCCGTCCTTGGGGATCGCTCCCTCGGGGACGTGGAGGTGCACGTCGATGCTCTCGTTGAAGTCGGGCTCGATGCCGAACAGGTCGGCGCGGCTGCGCAGGTAGGACACCGCGGCGCGGGCCGACTCCTGCATCACGTCGCCGAGCTTGCCGGTCAGCGTCAGCTTCCCCTTGCCCGGCATCAGGCCGACCTCGGTCTCCAGCAGCTCGCCCCCCACCTCGGTCCAGGCGAGGCCGGTGGCGACGCCGATCTCCGACTCCTCGTTCTTGCGGCGGGCCCGGAACTTGGGCTTGCCGAGGAACTCGTAGACCATCTCGGGGGTGACGGTGAGGGTCAGCGACGGACCCTCGCGCACCACCCGGCGGGCGATCTTGCGGCAGATCGACGCGATCTCGCGCTCGACGCTGCGGACGCCCGCCTCGCGGGTGTAGCTCTCGATGATCACCCGCACCGCCTCGGCCTCGACCTTGATCTTGTCGGGCGACAGGCCGTGGTCGCGGAGCTGCCGGGGGACCAGGAACTGCTGGGCGATCGCCAGCTTCTCGTTGAGCGTGTAGCCCGAGAGGTTGATGACCTCCATGCGGTCCTTGAGCGGCGGCGGGATCGAGTGGGTGACGTTGGCGGTAGCGATGAACATCACCTTCGACAGGTCGTACTCGACGTCGAGGTAGTGGTCGAGGAAGGCGTCGTTCTGCTCCGGGTCGAGGACCTCGAGCAGCGCCGCCGACGGGTCGCCCCGGAAGTCTGTGGACATCTTGTCGATCTCGTCGAGCAGGAAGACCGGGTTGATCGTCCCCGCCTTGCGCATCATCTGCAGGATCTGGCCGGGGAAGGCGCCGATGTAGGTCCGGCGATGGCCGCGGATCTCCGCCTCGTCGCGCACGCCGCCGAGCGACAGGCGGACGAACTTGCGGCCGGTGGCCCTGGCGATCGACTTGGCGAGCGACGACTTGCCGACGCCCGGGGGGCCGACGAAGCAGATGATCGAGCTCTTGGTCTGGCCGATGAGCTGGCGCACGGCGAGGAACTCGAGGATGCGGTCCTTGATCTTCTCCAGGCCGTAGTGGTCCTCGTTGAGCACCTTTTCGGCATGGTCGAGGTCCTTGCGCTCCTTGCTCTTCTTGCGCCAGGGCACCGCGACCATCCAGTCGATGTAGTTGCGCGAGACGGTGGCCTCGGCCGAGACCGGCGGCATCGCCTCCAGCCGCTTGAGCTCCTGCTCGGCCTTCTCCTTGACCTCCTTGGGGAGGCCGGCCTTCTCGATCTTCTCGCGCAGCTCGGTCAGCTCGTCGCCGCGGTCGTCCTTGCGCCCGAGCTCCTGATGGATGGCCTTGATCTTCTCGTTGAGGTAGTACTCCTTCTGGGCCTTCTCCATCTGCTTCTTGACCTTGACGTTGATCCGCTTGTCGATGTTGATCTTCTCGATCTCGACGTCGAGCAGGTCGTGAAGGCGCTGCAGGCGCTCGTAGGGATTGATCAGCTCGAGCAGCGACTGCTTCTCGGCGGTCGCCACCATCAGGTGGGCCGAGAGGATGTCGGCGACGCGGTCGGCGTCGTCGAGCTTGAGCGTCGACATCAGCCCCTCGAAGGCCAGGTGGTGCGACATCTTGGCGTACTGCTCGAAGGCGGAGAGGACCTTGGACATGTAGGTCCGCAGCTCCTCGCCCATCGGGTAGTTGACCTCGTAGGTCTCGACCTCGACGTTGAGCGCGCCGTCGGTCTCGTCGACGCTCTGGATCTTGCCGCGCTGGACCCCCTCGACCATCACCCGCACGTTGCCGTTGGGGAGCTTGAGGTTCTGGATCACCGTCGCGATGACGCCGGTGTCGCAGATGTCGTCGCGCAGCGGATCATCGATCCGCGGATCCTTCTGGGCGGCGAGGAAGATCCGCTTGGTCGGTCCCGACAGCGCCTGCTCGAGGGCCCGTACGGAGCTCTCGCGGCCGACGATGAACGGGGCCATCATGTGAGGGAAGACCACCATGTCCCGCAGGGGGACCAGCGGCAGGATCTCGCGCTTCTTGGTGACGAATGATGGAGGCATTTCGGGGTGCTCTACCTTTCCTCAGCTCCTCAGCCGGCCTTCTTGTACAGCATGATCGGCTGGATACGACTGGCGACGACCTCTTCGTTGATCAGGATCTGCTTGACGTCGCGCTGCGAGGGGATGGTGTACATGAGGTCGAGCATCAGCTCCTCGAGGATGATGCGCAGGCCGCGCGCCCCGACGTTGCGCTTCAGCGCCTCGCGGGCGATCGCCTTCAGCGCCTCGTCCGTGAACTTCAGCTCCACCCCTTCGAATTCGAGGATGGTCTGGTACTGCCGGATCAGGCTGTTCTTGGGCTCGTGGAGGATGCGCACCAGCGCCTCCTCGTCGAGCTCCTCGAGCGTCGCGACCACCGGCAGGCGGCCGACGAACTCGGGGATCAGGCCGTACTTGATCAGATCCTCGGGCAGCACGTTCTCCAGGAACTGGCCCGCCTTCTTGTCGCGCTTGCCCTTGATCTCCGCGCCGAAGCCCAGCGACTTCTGGTTCATCCGCCGCTCGATCAGCTCTTCCAGCCCGACGAAGGCGCCGCCGCAGATGAACAGGATGTTGGTGGTGTCGATCTGCAGGAACTCCTGGTGGGGGTGCTTGCGCCCGCCCTGCGGCGGCACGTTGCACTGCGTCCCTTCGAGGATCTTGAGCAGCGCCTGCTGTACCCCCTCGCCCGAGACGTCGCGGGTGATCGAGGGGTTGTCGCTCTTGCGGCAGATCTTGTCGACCTCGTCGATGTAGACGATGCCGCGCTGCGTCTTCTCCTTGTCGTTCCCCGACGCCTGGTAGAGCTTGAGGATGATGTTCTCGACGTCCTCGCCGACGTAGCCCGCCTCGGTGAGGGTGGTGGCGTCGGCGATCGTGAACGGCACCGACAGCAGGCGCGCCAGCGTCTGGGCGAGCAGCGTCTTGCCCGTGCCGGTGGGGCCGATCAGCAGGATGTTGGACTTCTGCAGCTCGACGTCGCCGTGCGCCTTCTCCGCGAAGTCGATCCGCTTGTAGTGGTTGTAGACGGCGACCGCCAGCTTCTTCTTCGCCTGCTCCTGGCCGATCACGTACTCGTCGAGGAGCGCCTTGATCTCCTTGGGCTTGGGGAGCGTCGTGTCCTGCTGCTGCTCGAGCATCCGGTCCTCGGCGATGATGTCGAGACAGATGTCGACGCACTCATCGCAGATGAACACCGTGGGGCCGGCGATCAGCTTCTTCACCTCGCGCTGGCTCTTGTTGCAGAACGAGCACCTCAGGACTTCATCGCCGCTATCTTTCTTCGGCATTTCTCCTCCGTAGTGGCGGAACGCTGATCAGGCCTTTGCTCGATGCTAGGTGCGTTCCTCTGCGCCTGTCAACGTCTGATCGGTAGAACGGCGCCGCGGCAGAGGCTATTTCCAGGCCTGCACCGTGATGTCCGGCTCCCGAACTGTGGCTTCGCTACACCTAAGGTGTCGCGAAGCCACAAAAAGGCGTCACCGGATCGGGGTCGGCGTGGCTTCCGGCCGCCGCCGCATCATCACCCGGTCCGCGAGACCGTATTCGACCGCTTCTTTCGCTGACAGGATTCTATCGCGTTCCGTGTCGCGGTGGATCTCCTCCTTGGGCTTGCCGGTGTGGTAGGCCAGGATCTCATCCAGGCGGTCCCGCATCATCAGCATGTCCTTGGCGTGGATCTCGATGTCGCTCTGCTGCCCCTGCAGCCCCGAGATCAGCGGCTGATGGATCAGCACCCGGCTGTTGGGGAGCAGCGTCCGCTTCCCCTTGCTGCCGGCCGCGAACAGCACCGCCGCCATCGACGCCGCCTGCCCCACGCAGTAGGTGGAGACGTCGGGCTTGATGTACTGCATGGTGTCGTAGATCGCCAGGCCGGAGCTGACCGAGCCGCCGGGCGAGTTGATGTAGAGCGAGATGTCCTTCTCCGGGTTCTCCGCTTCGAGGAAGAGCATCTGGGCGATGATCAGGCTCGCGACGTCGTCGTCGATCGGACGGCCGAGAAAGATGATGTTGTCCTTGAGCAGGCGCGAGTAGATGTCGTAGGCGCGCTCGCCCCGGTTCGACTGCTCGACCACCATCGGAATCAGCATGCTGAATGTATCTCCTTAACCTTCGGTCATCGGCTCGGAGGCGCCGGGGGCCTCGTCGGGCTCTCCGAGCAGGGTACGGATCGTTTTCTCGCGCCGGAGGTTGCCGCGCAACGAGGTCAGCCGGCCATCCTCGTCGAGCTTGCGGCGCAGCACCGGCGTCGAGACTCCCTGTGCGCGAGCCAACATCGCCAGGGTGCGCTCGAATTCCTCTTCCGTGACGGCGAGCTCGCGATGATCGGCGACGGCGTCGAGGAGCAGCCGCGCGTGGACCCGCTTCTCGGCCAGCGGCGCCATCTCCTCGGCGATCCGGTTCCAGTCGAGATGGGCCTTCTCGATGTCGACGCCGCGGCGCGACAGGTTCTCGGCGTACTCCTGCACCATCCCCTCGACCTCGCGCCGCACCACCCCCTGCGGCAGGTCCATCGGGTGGCGCTCGCGGAGCTGGTCGAGGAGCGCCTGGTGGCGCGCCTCGCGCCGCGCGTCCTCCTTCTGCCGGCGCAGCCGGTCGGTCACCGCCTCGTTGAGCATGCCGAAATTCTCGAAGGCGGGGTTCACCTTGGCGGCGAAGGCGTCGTCGAGCGGCGGCAGGTCGCGCTCCTTGACCTCGTTGACCTTGAGGCGGAACTTCTGCTCGTGGACTTCCGGGGCGCCCCCCTCCTCGGCCGCCGGGTGCTCGTGGCGGCGCTCGAAGGTGGTCTCCTGGCCGGCCGACATCCCCTGCACGGCGAGCGACATCTCCTCCCAGACCTGGGGGTCGCCGACCTCGATCTGGATCGGGTCGGTGTGCTCCTCGGGGTGCTCGGGAGAGCCGAGGGTGGTGACGTCGACGCCGACCTGGTCGCCGCGCGAGGCCGGGCGGTCGACCGTCACCCACTCGGACATCTGCTTGCGGATGTTGTCGACCGTCTCCTCGATCTCCATCGTGCCGGGATCGATCTCGGGGTCGGGGAGGTCGAAGCGCTCGATGTCGCGCAGCTCGATCTGCGGCCGCGTCTCGACGGTGGCGGTGAAGGTGAGCGGCGCGCCGGCGATGAGGTCGGAGACCTCGTCGACCTCGGGGGGGAGGAGGGGCTCGATGGCGCTCTCGGCCTGCGCCTGCCGCCAGTAGCGGGGGAGCAGCCGCTCCTTGACCTCCTGGTCGATCTCCTTGGCGAACCGCCGGCGGACCAGCTCGGTGGGCACCTTGCCCTGGCGGAAGCCGGGCAGGCGCACCTTCAGGCCGTAATCGTGGACCACGCGCAGGGTCTCCGCCTCGACGGCGGGCGCGGGAACCTCGACCTTCAACTGTTTG
Source organism: Thermoanaerobaculia bacterium (assembly GCA_036403495.1). Classification (GTDB taxonomy): domain Bacteria; phylum Acidobacteriota; class Thermoanaerobaculia; order Multivoradales; family UBA5704; genus DATARR01. Next base: position 4,338 of record DASWQX010000561.1, on the reverse strand, counting down.
CGGCAGGGCCCGACATCCTCGACAGAAAGCACGACGCTCATAAGTTATGTTGACCTCATCGAGTGGTGCGAAAGGGGGGACTCGAACCCCCAACCCGATCTCTCGGGACTAGATCCTAAGTCTAGCGCGTATACCAATTCCGCCACTTTCGCGATGGAGACCTCCAGGAACGAGGAGGATTGGGAGTAGGAGAGAATGGTGAGCCGCGAAGGAGTCGAACCTTCAACCCGCAGATTAAGAGTCTGCTGCTCTGCCAGTTGAGCTAGCGGCCCGTTCGGTCCGGATCTTACTGCAAGAGGATCGCGGTGACAACGCCCTCTTCGTGCTTCTGATGCTGTCTAACCCCCGCTCCCTGCAACGCATTCCCGAGGACCTCCCTCGGGCTCAACCGCCCTGCACGAAGTGGACCACTTCCAGCCGGTCCCCCGTTCCCAGGGGCGTCGCCGCGAAGCGGGCGCGCGGCACGAGGTCGCCGTTGCGCTCCACCGCCACCGTCCGCGGGTCGCGCCCGAGGCCGGCGACCAGGTCCGCCACCGTCGACCCCGCGGGAACCCGGTGCGGCTCGCCGTTCAGCGATACCTCGAAGAACGCCGGCGCGGCTTCCATGCGGGGGGGTTATATAACAGGTGGGGCGGGGGCTCAAGGGAGGGAAGAACAGGGACGAGCACGGACTGACACGGACGAGCACGGACACCAGGGACCGTCGTCCGTGTCAGTCCGTGCTCGTCCCTGTCAGTCCGTGCTCGTCCCTGTCAGTCCGTGTTCCTTTCCTTCCTCACAGCAGGTGCTTGAGCTCCGCCCGCCCGATCGCGCTGACCGCGTTGATGATCAGCGCCGAGGTGCCGCGGCCGACCTCCGGGATCTCGAAGCCGAGGGCCAGCAGGCCGCCTTCGTCGGTGCGGCCGGCGGCGAGGACCCGCGGCTCGACCACGGTCGAGATCATCCGCACCGAGATCTGGGTGCCGGCCATCGGCTGGCCGCTCTTGCTGGAGGTGGCGCGCAGCACCAGCGTCGCGCGGGCCCCGAGCACCAGGTCGCGCTCCTCCTCGAGCTGGAGGACGAGCTGCTCCTGGTCGGCCTCGCTGGTCAGGTACTCCAGGATGACCTGGTCGAGCGTCCGCTCCGGCATCGGCGGCCGCGGCGGCCGCACCGCGATCGGCTCGACCGGGGTCTCGGGGGTCGGCGCCGCCGTCAGCGACGAGAGCAGCGCCGCGGCCGTCGGCCCCGCCAGCGTCTCGCCGGCGCCGCGGGCCAGCGTCTCGGAGCCGTCCGGACGCGGCGGCGCGGCGGGCGGCGGCATCTGAGCCGGCAGGGGCACCGGCATCGAGACGGGGGGCTGGACCTGCGGGCGCCGGGCGACCACCGGCTGCATGCCGGTCTGCGGGGTCGCCACCAGCGGCTGCGCGCCGGTCTGCCGGCTGGCCATCAGCGCCACCATCTTGCTGTCGAGCTTGCCGTGGCGGATCGCCGCGATCATGGTCCGGTGCTGGTGGTCCATGAGGGCGACGATGTCCTTGTCCTCCTTGCCCTCGGCGATCATCTCGGCGTAGCTCGCCCGCTTGCTCGCCAGCACCTGGCCGCCGACGTAGACGAGGCTCTCGATGAAGGGGTTGGAGATCCCCTTGTCCTCCGTCTGGACGTGGAAGACCACTTCGCCGTGGCGGACGTCGGTGTTATAGCCGGTGATCATTCGCGGGACGCCGGGAGAGCCACTACCTTACAGTACGGACACAGGGATTCTAAGAACAGGGCGCCGGGGAATCAAGCGAGCCCCCTTTGCCGCCATATCGGCGTACAATACCCTAGCCCACCGAGCCTGTTCGGGCCCTCCCCAGGAATCTGGCGGGAGAGCAGGCCGCCAGGGTGGCGCGGGAAACCGCGCCGCCTCCCGTGTTTGGAAAGGCGTGGCGAAGAGCCGGCGGCTCGGGGGCAGGCGTTTTTCTATCGAGAAGAGCCGTCCATGAGCCGCCTCGCGATCCTCAACTCTCCGCCCGCCCCCTCGCAGCTCGGGCCCGCGCTCGCTCGCACCGGCGCCGAAAGCCTCTCTCACGACGCCGGGCAGACCCGGCTGATCGACGCCTACGGCCGGCGCCTCACCTATCTCCGCGTCTCGGTCACCGACCGCTGCAACCTGCGCTGCACCTACTGCCTGCCGGAGGACGCCGACTTCCCCTTCGGCGACCGCGACTTCCTCTCCCCCACGGAGATCGAGACGATGGTCGGCGCCCTGGTGCGGCTCGGCATCCGCCGCGTCCGGCTGACCGGCGGCGAGCCGCTGGTGCGGAAGGACCTGCTGGAGATCGTGCGCCGGTTGAAGGCCCTCCCCGGCCTCGAGAACCTCGCCCTGTCGACCAACGGCACCGAGCTCGCCCGCCTCGCCCCGGCGCTGAAGGCGGCGGGGGTCGATCGCGTCAACATCAGCGTCGACAGCCTCGACCCCGCCCGCTTCCGCGAGATCACCCGCCGCGGCGACCTGGACGAGGTCTGGCGCGGCGTCGAGGCGGCGCTGGCGGCCGGGATGGACCCGGTGAAGCTCAACGCCGTCCTCCTGCAGAGCAACCGGCAGGACGTGGAGAGGCTGGCCGAGCTCACCCTGGACCGGCCCCTCCACGTGCGCTTCATCGAGATGATGCCCACCGGCACCAACCAGGCCCATCTGCCCGGTGACCTGGTCTCGGCGGACGACGCCCACGCGCGGCTCGAGGCGCGCTTCGGTCCGCTGCTGCCGACCGAGGTGGGACCGCGGACCGGACCGGCGAAGGCGTTCCGCTTCGCCGGCGCCGTGGGCACGGTCGGCTTCATCACCCCCCTCTCCCACACCTTCTGCGCCGACTGCAACCGCCTGCGCCTGACCTCGCGCGGCGAGCTCCGCCTCTGCCTCTTCGCCGACCGCACCTACCCGCTGCGCCCCCTCCTCGCCGCGACCGACCCCGGCGCCGCCCTCGACGCCGAGATCCTCCGCGTCCTCCAGGAGAAGCCGGCCGAGCACAACCTCACGCAGGGCGACTACGGCAACCTGATGAGCTTCATGCAGATCGGCGGCTAGGCCCTACTTTGTCAGCTTGGCCCTGGCTGAGGCGTTGGCCCCCGCCCGGACCCTCACCCCTGGCCCCTCTCCCTTCCCCTCCCGCCCTCCCTCACAGGGAGAGGGGAACCACCGCCCCCTCATGATCCAGGCTTTTCGCGGTGCTTTTGCATTTCTCCCTCTTCTCCCGGTGAGGGAGGGGGGGAGGGGACGGGAGAAGAGGGCCGGGGTGATGAGGGCCAACGCCGAAGCCAAGGTGAATCTGACAAAGTAGCGCCCCCCGCCGCCGGTCAGGCCCGGTTCCTGCACAGTCCCGGCGCGCGGGATGCCGCTCCGGTCTCCGCGGAGCCTGTGATAGCTTCCCGCCCGTCCTCATGACCCACCCAGCCCCCAACCAGCACGGGAAGCGCGAGCTCCTGGGCCTCTCCCTCGGCGCCCTCGGCATCGTCTACGGCGACATCGGCACCAGCCCGCTCTATTCGCTGCGCGAATGCTTTCACGGCGAGCACGGCGTGCCCCCCTCCCACGGCAACGTGCTGGGGGTGCTGTCGCTCGTCTTCTGGGTGCTGATCGTCACCATCTCGATCAAGTACCTGGTCTTCGTGATGCGCGCCGACAACCGGGGCGAGGGGGGGATCCTGGCCCTGCTGGCGCTGGTCCCCCAGAAGCTCCGGCGGGCGGGGCCGGAGGGGCGCTGGATCCTGGTCGCGCTCGGCATCTTCGGCGCCTCGCTGCTCTATGGCGACGGCATGATCACGCCGGCGATCTCGGTGCTCTCGGCAGTCGAGGGGCTGTCGGTCGCCACCCCCTTCTTCAACCCCTACGTGGTGCCGATCACGCTGGTCATCCTGTTCTTCCTGTTCCTGATCCAGCGGCGGGGGACGGCCGGCATCGGCGCCCTCTTCGGGCCGGTGATGATCGTCTGGTTCCTGCTGCTGGCGGTGCTCGGCGTGATCTGGACGGCGCGGGTGCCGTCGGTCCTCGCCGCCATCAACCCCTGGCACGCCGCCCGCTTCTTCCTCGACAACCGCTGGCGCGGCTTCCTCGTCCTCGGCTCCGTCTTCCTGGTGGTCACCGGCGGCGAGGCGCTCTACGCCGACATGGGGCACTTCGGGCGGCGGCCGATCCGCATCGCCTGGTTCACCCTGGTCCTCCCCTCGCTGCTAATCAACTACTTCGGCCAGGGGGCGCTGCTGGTGACCCACCCCGACGCCGCGGCGAACCCGTTCTTCGAGCTCTCCGGCCGGCTCTTCCCCGCCTGGACGCTCTACCCGATGGTGATCCTGTCGACGGTCGCCACCATCATCGCCTCG
>DASWQX010000560.1:0-2087 GCA_036403495.1 Thermoanaerobaculia bacterium | reverse complement strand
CCTGTGGTCCGCCGGCGCCGCAGCCTCGACATTCCTACGCTCGGGCAGCGGCCACGCCCCCGCTTGGGGCCTGCTCTATCCGCTGGACGCTTTGCTCCTGGCGGTGGTTTTGGTGCTGGGGGTGCTGGATCGCAGGCGGCGGAAACCGGTGAGCTGGAAGGGGAGGAAGACGGAGTTGTAAAACAGATCCCTCACCCCCTGGCCCCCTCTCCCAGCCCTCCGCCCGCCCTCGCCTGGGAGAGGGGGAAAAAGGCAACCCCCAACGGCCTGTCCCCTTGTTATTCCTGAGCTAACTACTCCCTCTTCTCCCCGTCAGGGCGGGTGGAGGGCTGGGAGAAGAGGGCCGGGGTGATGAGGGGCTTTTCTTTTCCTACCCCAGCGCCCCGCCCATCGTCCGGATCACCTCCGCATAGAACCGCGCGCTTGCCTTGGGGGTGCGGCGCAGCGTCTCGAAATCGACGTGGACGATACCGAACCGCTTGGCGAAGCCGAGGCTCCATTCGAGGTTGTCGAGCAGCGACCAGGCGAAGTAGCCGCGCAGGTCGACCCCCTGATCGATCGCCTGGCGGGCAGCGCGGATGTGGGTGCGCAGGTAGTCCACCCGCAGCGGGTCCTGCACCTCGCCCTCCGCCGTCGGCGGATCGTAGAAGGCGGCGCCGTTCTCGGTGACGTAGAGCGGGATGTCGCCGTACTGGTCGCGGACCCAGACCAATGTATCCGTGAGCCCCTGCGGATAGACCTCCCAGCCGGTCTCCGTGTACGTGTGGCGCTTCTGGCGCACCGACACCGCCCGCACCGGCAGGGACGTGGGCTCGTGGCGGGTCACGCTGCGGGTGTAGTAATTGATTCCGAGAAAATCGATCGGTTGGCGGATCCGCGCCAGATCTTCCGCGGCGAACTCCGGCCATGCTTCGCCGAAGACCTCGCGCATCTCGTCCGGATAGCGGCCATGGATCACCGGATCGAGATATTGTCGGTTCATGTAGGCGTCCGCCCGGCGGGTGGCGGCGAGGTCCTCCTCGCTTTCCGAGGCCGGATATTTCGGCTCGATGTTCACCACCAGTCCGATCTGATGCTTGCCCTCGGCGCGGTAGGCCTCCACCCCGGCGGCGTGGGCGAGCAGCAGGTTGTGCGAGGCGATCGGAGGTTCGAAAAGGTTTCGATGCCCCGGCGCCAGCACGCCGTGCAGGTAGCCGCCGTCGGTCACCACCCAGGGCTCGTTGAGGGTCGACCACATCTCCACGCGGTCGTCGAGAGCGCGGAACATCACTCGCGCGTAGTCGGCGAACCAGTCCGCCACGTCGCGGTTCAGCCAGCCGCCGCGGTCGTCGAGCGCCGCCGGCAGATCCCAGTGATAGAGCGTCACCATCGGCGCGATGCCGTTCTCGAGCAGCGCATCGACCAGGCGTTCGTAGAATTCAAGACCGGCCCGGTTCACCGCCCCGCGGCCTTGCGGCAGCACCCGGCTCCACGAGATGCTGAAGCGATACGCCTTGAGTCCGAGGTCGCGCATCAGCGCCACGTCGGCGTACCAGATCGAAGGCTCGCCGCTCGCCGACGGCGCCGGCCCGAGCATATGGCAGCGCTTCTGTCATACGCCCAATCTCGTGCGCGACGGCGATACCGGCGACGTCGCCTGCGACCACTATCGGCGCTCCGAGGAAGACGTCCGGCTGATGCGCGAGCTCGGCCTCAATTCCTACCGCTTCAGCATCGCCTGGAGCCGCATCCTGCCGCAGGGCAAGGGAACGGTCAACGAGAAGGGGCTCGACTTCTATCGCCGGCTGGTGGACGCGCTGCTGGAGAACGGCATCCAGCCGCTGGCGACCCTCTATCACTGGGACCTGCCGGCGGCGCTCGACGACCGCGGCGGCTGGCTCAACCGGGACGTCGCCGACTGGTTCGCCGACTACGCGCGGGTCGCCTACCGGGCGCTCGACGGCGCCGTCGAGGAGTGGGCGACGCTCAACGAGCCCTGGGTGGTGACCGACGGCGGTTATCTGCATGGAGCCCTCGCGCCGGGTCACAAGAATCTCTTCGAAGCGCCGATCGCGACCCACAACCTGTTGCGCGCGCACGGAGCGGCG
>DASWQX010000559.1:0-4905 GCA_036403495.1 Thermoanaerobaculia bacterium | reverse complement strand
AGTCTGCAATGCAGACCGGTCGCCAAGGAGCTCACGTGACGTCACCCGATCTCGATCGCATCCGCTTCGTCACCCGCCATTTCAACGAGCTGAAGGGATTGAGCCTGGCGGCCTCGGGCCTGCTATTCCTGGGGCTGGGCGCCGCTTATATCGGCCGGGGCCACTCCGTGGTGGTCACCTGCCTCCAGTTCGGGCTGATCTTCGGTTCGGTCGCCCTGACGCTCTACGCCAGGACGTATTACCAGAAGACGTTCGGTGAGGTGCTGGCCCGGCGGGAAGAGCTTCCCCGCCAGGAGGCGCTCACCATCTACGGTCCCGGCGCCGTGCCGCGGGCTCGCGACGCCAATACGGAATTCAACGCCCTGATGCTCCGTCGCATGCTGCTGGTCGGGGGTCTCGGCACCATCGTCTACGTGGGGCTGCGGATGGTCAGTCCCACCGTCGACGTCAGCATGCGTTCGATCTCGGAAGTGCCACAGTTTTTCACGACCGCCCAGCAGGTGATGGAAATCTTCCTGGGCGCCGTCTTTCTCAGCACCTGGATCTGGCGTGGATGCAGGCTGTCTCAAGGATATTATCTGGCCCTCGCCCTCCTGATGCTGGGGATTCCGGCGCTCGGCGCCACCCAGGGATTCATCCTGACGGCCCTCTGGGATCATGGGCTGATCCGAATGGCGAGATTCGTGCTGCCTGCCGCGGACGACATGAGAATGGGAATGCTCCTCTGCGGCGCCTCGTGCCTGCTGGCTGGCCTGCTGGACCACCGGCAGCTCGTTCGCGCCTTGAAACCGGCCGTCGAGGAGGGCTCGCTGTGAGCACCCCCTTCGAGCAGCTCGCCAACCTGGACCGGCTGGTGCACGATCCGGCGCGGCTGGCCATCCTGACGGCGCTCTCGGCCTGCGAGCGGGCCGATTTCCTGTTCCTGCTGCGGATCACCGGCCTCACCAAGGGGAACCTCTCCTCGCATCTCTCGAAGCTCGAGGAGGCGGGGCTGGTGGAGATCGAGAAGCGCTTCGTGGGTAAGAAGACCCAGACCCTGGCGCGCCTGACCGACGCCGGGCGCGGGGGGCTCGCCAGCTACTGGCAGGAGATGGAGACGCTCCGCGAGCGCGCCGCGACCTGGCGGCCCTCCACCGTGCTCGTGCCCGCCTGAGGGCTCGGTGCCGGCGCTTTCATCTGAGTGGGCGGCGGTCTCGCCCAAGTGGGCGGCGCGCGCGCCCGCACACGAATGAGCCGATGGCTTGAACGCGGCGGCCGGCGAATCGGGCTCCGGCTCCGGGCCAATCGGCGGCCAGGCGGGTTGACTTCCGCGCGCCGTTTGGCGAAGATCAGTCTGCAATGCAGACCGGTCGCCAAGGAGCTCACGTGACGTCACCCGATCTCGATCGCATCCGCTTCGTCACCCGCCATTTCAACGAGCTGAAGGGAGGCTTGAGCCTGGCGGCCCTGGGCCTGTTCTTCCTGTCACCCGGTGCCGCTTATATCGGCCGGAGCCACTATGCCTTGGTCTTCTACCTCCGGATCGCGTTGATCTTCGGTGCCGCCGCCCTGATGCTCTACGCCAAGACGCATTACCAGAAGAGGTTCGGCGAGGTGCTGGCCCGACGGGAAGAGTTTCCCCGCGAAGCGGCGCTCAGCATCTACGGCGCCGTCGCCGTGCCGCGGGCGCGGGCCAGCGACGCCAATACGGAATTCAAGGCCCTGATGATGACCGGTCGCCTGCTGCTGATGTGGGTCCTCGGCATCCTCATCTACGTGGGGCTGCGGATGGCCGGCCCCGCCGTGCCTTCGATGTCGGACCCGCTACCGATCTTCGGGAGCTTCGCGACCGTCCAGCAATTGATGGACATCGTCCTGGGCGTCCTGTTTCTCAGCACCTGGATCTGGCGTGGACGCGGTCTGTCCCAAGGGTACTATCTGGCCCTCGCCCTCCTGATTCTGGCGATTCCGGCGCTCGGCGCCACTCAGGGATTCATCCTGCCGGCCCTCCGGGACCATGGGCTGATCCGAATGGCGAGAATCTTGCCGGCCGTCACGGACGGGTTTGAGACGAATTTTCTGCTCTACGGCGCCTCATGCCTGCTGGCCGGCCTGCTGGACCACCGGCAGCTCGTCCGCACCTTGAAACCGGCCGCCGCGGAGGGCTGACGGCGCTCTCGGCCTGCGAGCGGGCCGACTTCCTGGCAGCCGCCTACGGCCGCGCCGCCACTCCGCTCACCGTCCGCGCGGTCAGCCCCTTGTGGCCGGTCACCTCGACCTCGATCTTGCTCCAGGCGGCCGGCGGCGCGCTGTCCTTCGGGTAGAAGGCGACGGTGTACTGGCTGCGCAGCTCGGAGAGGATCTGGCCGTAGACGACGGCGAGGTCCTGATCGGGGTGGATGAAGTAGACCTGGCCGCCGCCGGCCTCGGCGAGGCGCTGGAACTTCGCCGAGGCGGGCTCGTTCATGAAGCCGCCGTCCTCGCCGCGCTCCTCGCGGGGGTTGGCCACGATCAGGTAGATCGGGACGCCGCTCTCGCGGGCCGCCCGCAGGCAGAGGGGGAAGGTGGCGCGCTCCGCCTCGTCGATGCCGTCCGAGTAGACCACCAGGGCCTTGCGGCCGTTGATCCCGCGCAGTTGCGACAGCGAGAAGGTGATGGCCTCCCAGAGCGCGGTGCCGCCGTCGGGCTGGAGCTGCTCCAGGGCGGCCTCCACGGCGGCGAGGTCGCGGGTGACCGGCCGGACCAGCCGCGGCTTCGAGTCGAAGTCGATCAGCATCGCGCGGTCGCGTTCGGTGAGGCCGGTCTCCAGGAGGGTGGAGACCGCCTTGCGCACCACCGGCAGCTTGAGGAACATGCTGGCCGAGCTGTCGATGGCGAGCGCCAGGGTGAGCGGCAGCTCGCCGGCGTTCTCGAAGGCGGCGATCTCCTGCGGCTGGCCGTCCTGGCGGACCTGGAAGGCGTCCTTGGCGAGCCCCGGCACCGGCTTACCCGTGGCGTCGGTCACCACCACGGCGAGCTGGATCAGGCGGACGTCGATCCGCGAGCCGAGGTCGGAGGCGTTGAGCGGCATCGCGTCCTCGGCGGTCGAGCCGTCGTCGAGCCGGGCGGCCACCCGCAGATAGCCCACCGGGCGGTTGCGCGGCACGTTCACACGGTGGCGGAAGGGGGGCGCGTAGAGGGTCGCCGCCAGCTCGTCGTTCCAGTACATCTCGACCTTCTCGATCCGCCGGCCGGCCGGCGCGCGCACGTCCGCCTCGACCTCGACGGCGCCCACGGCCTGGCGGCCGGCGGGCTCGACGATGCGCACCCCGAAGGCCTCGTTGGGATCGTTGAGGCGCACCCAGTCGCGGGCCACCTCCTTGCCGGCGGCGTCGTAGGCGATCCCCTGGACGAGCTGGGGGCGGACCCGGCGGCCGAGGTCGACCTCGGCTTCGCAGGGGACCTGCGCGCAGCTCGTGGCGGTGCGCTCGCCGAGCCGGAGCTCGACGCGGGCGATCCCCTTCCCTTCCCCGTTCACCCGCAGGCGGACCTTGCCGGCGAGGGTGTTGCCGGCCGGCGCCACCAGGCGGATGCCGGGCCGGGTCACGGAGATCGGCGCCTCCTCCGCCGGCGCGGCGCCGAGCGTCACCACCTGGCCGCCCCAGCTCCCGCCGGCCAGCGGCTCCACCAGCACCGCCACCGCCTCGGCCCCCTCCGGCAGCGTCACCGGCAGGTGGTAGACGTTGGCCTCGGCGCCGGCGAGGTCGGCGGCCGTCAGCACGTGATGGAACGCGCCGCGGCCGCTCAAGCCCCCCACCGTCAGCCGCAGGGGGCCGGCGGGGATCTGCGGCGATTCCACGCGGAGGTCGAGGATGGCCGCGCGCTCGCCGCCGACGGCCGGCTCGCCCGCCTGTAACCGCGAGGAGAGCTCGAGGCCGATCCCTTCGTCCTCCCCCTCCAGCAGGCGCACGGCGCGCTCGGAGGCGATGAACTCCGGGGTGCCCGCCACGTCCCAGCGGCGGGCCCGGATCCGGAGGTCCGAGCGCGAGGTGACCACCTCAAGCGGCCGGGGGCGGCCGTCGAGGGCGCGCGGCGCCTCGTAGCGCAGGGCGAACCGCGAGCCGAGGTGGGCCAGGGTCGTGGCCAGCCCCGAGGGCTGGAGGATGATCTCGCCGCCGGTCGCCTCGGCGATCCAGCTCAGCGGCTCCTGGGCCGCCAGGAGGGCCGGCGGCGGCGGCGGCTGATCCTTCGCCGCTTCGGAGGCGGGCTTGCGCCCCAGGGCGATCGTGCCGCCGAGGGGGGCCTTCACGGTCGAACGGGGGTGGAAACGGCGGAGGTCGGGCAGCGTCGAGTCGCCGAGCGGCACGGGGAAGACGGTCCAGCCGAGCGCCGCCGCGGTCTGCGCGGTCTCCACCGCCGTCCGCTCCAGGGCTCCCTCGCCCTCGGTGAGCGAGCCGCGGTAGAACTTCGCCGGATTGGTGTCGAAGCCGTCGCTCACCAGGAAGACGACGCGGGGGCCCTCCCCTTCCTGGCTCAGCAGCCACTCGGCGAAGCCGTCCTCCTGGTGGCGGACGAGGCGCGCCTCGGTGTCGATCGCCTGAGTGGCGCGGTCGGCGGGGTCCACTCCCCCCTCCGGTTTGTCGTCGCGGAAGTGCTGGCGCAGGAGGCGGACGTCGTCCCGCCCCTCGTTCTCCAGCCAGAGCTTGGAGAGCGCCTCGTCGATCGCCTGCACCTCGCGGGTCGGTCCCAGGGCCACGCGGGGCTTCGGCTCGGCGACCACCACCTCCACCGTGCCGAGGGCGGCGAGCCCCGCCGCCTGCTCGGCCAGGGTGCCGGCCGCGGCGCGCAGGGTGCGGGAGCCGGTGAGCACCCGGTCGATGTAGACGACGATCCGCAAGGGACGGGCGAGCGGCGCCAGCGCGGTCACCGGCCGCTGCCGGCCGCCGT
>DASWQX010000558.1:0-2423 GCA_036403495.1 Thermoanaerobaculia bacterium | reverse complement strand
CTACAGGAAAAGAAGCTATAGGGAATGCGTTAGAGATTATGCGCGGCGAGCGTTAGCGATTATGCGTGGCGGGATGCCGTCCAAGAGGGGGCCGACGTTAGCGATTATGCGTGGAAAAATCCTGTTTACCGCAGACTTTTCCGCAGATGGGTTCTCGAAGCCGACTAAAGGTCTCGGCCGGGAAGAAGCTAGATGTCTGGTCGTCTCGGGATGTGGGGCGCAGCAGGCGAGAGAGCCAGGGCATCCGCGGATTCAGAAACCCGGGCGGCGGGATAGAGACGGAGGACGGATCTGAGCTGCCGAAGGAAGTGGTAGCGAAACATCCGTAGCTCAGTGTATCCAGCTCCAAACTGGAGAGCGAGGGCAGCCCAAGGGATCTCGGTTCTGCGGCGGAGATAGGACGCTCGATAGGTGAGCCAGCAGTAGATGTCCAGGGCCAGCGGCGACCGAAGGGCGCGTAGGACCCGCAGATCGATCGGCACGGGCCGCTCGACCACGGCATCAAAGAAACCCGAAGACAGCTCGACGAAGCTGCCGAAGAGGTCGGACTGTTCAGCCGCCGCCGGCTGCCACCAGAGCGATACGCGGGAAGCGATGAGGAAACCGGCGTCCTCAAACCGGCCGGGTGCGGAGTAAGAGCATCGGATGGTGCTCGAAAAAAGGCGCCGGACCTGGTCTCGGAGCCGGGTGATGGTTCCCCAGCGCCCGCCGGTCGGAATCAGGCCGAGATCGCGCATGAACGTCGAGAGGTTGGCCCCCAGCTCGATGCGAGGCGAGCGAGTCCGGACCGCTTCGGTTGCCAGCCAGCAAAGGAGGACGCGGGGGCACTTTCCCCAGGGGAGGCCGATCCGCGGCGGTGCCATCACCACGAGGTGGAAGTCGCCGTTGGAGCGTTCGAAGGTGGAGACGCCCTGGCCCGGGTCCTTGTGAGGCAGCGTCGCCTGCACCAGGAGGCGGGCCATGTAACCGAGGGCGCCGGCCTCAAGCGCCTCTTGCTGCGAGATCGCCAGGGCTTCGCGGGCGATCCGCTCGCGATCTGTCCGCCGGATTCCTCTCCGCCGCTCGGCCAACTAGGCGGACCAGGAAGGCCGGCGAGGCGCGCCCGGCACCGTTACGAGCTGGGGCATGGGGTTCATTACTTCGTGCCGGAGGAGGGCGAGGGGATGAAGACCGATCGGGCTCACCCCTGTTGCTCCTGACTAGCCAAGATTCCTTCGCACCATGCATCGACAACTCCCTTCGGCCATCCGATGCGGCCCTTGGAGATCTGTACCGAGGCCGGGAAGGTCCCTTCAGCCATCTTCCGGTAGATCGTGGCTCGGGACAGGCTGGTGATGGCTTCGACCTCGCCCATCGCATAGAAGCGGCGCAGGACTCTGTTCTTCCGGTCAATCTCTCGAGACATAGCTTTCCCCTTCGAGGCCGGTCTTGGCATCGATAAGCGCCGGAGCCTTGGCTCTGGCGTCGTATAGTTACTATGTGAGCAACTCTACGACAGAAAGAGAGGGCACGCAACTCGGTGCGACGAAGGAAATCGTCGTCTGGTCCCGGCAGGACGATTGCGAGAGAACACCGGGAAAAGGAGCGATGCTGCGCCAATCTGGTGGAGCAGCGGCGCTGGGAGTTCCTCGCGAGAGGGGATGCGCTATCCTGAGATCGTCTGAAGAAGTTCCCACAGACTGGTGTGAGCGCGGTCACCCGGTGGTTACCTTTAGCCCGGAGCAGGAGCTGCTAAACCTTGCTGAGTCAGAGACTTCCGAAACCGTCCCCTCCCTCTCCCGGTGAGGGAGGGCGGGAGGGGACGGGAGAAGAGGGCCGGGGTGATGAGGGCCCCTTGACGCCCGCGCCCCCCTCTGGCCTACTCTCCGGACCATGGAAGAGACCCTCGACCGCGACCAGGTGACGCTCAAGGTGCGGGAGCTGCTGGCCGAGACCCTCCACCGCGACATCGCGGAGATCGGCCTCGACGACCGCCTGGAAGACCTCGGCGCCGCTTCGATCGACCTGATCACCCTCGTCTTCGAGCTGGAGGACGCCTTCGGCCGCACCCTGGAGGACGAGGACATCGCCCGCCTGACCACCGTCCGCTCCGTGGTGGATTTCCTCCTTGCGGGACGCTGACCGGCGCGTCGCCGTCACCGGGGCCGGGGTGGTCTCCAGCCTCGGTACCGACCTCGACACTTTCTGGCGCCACTGCCTGGAGGGGAGATCGGTGGTCGAGGAGATCCCCGCCGCCTGGAGCCGCCACTCCGCCACCCTCCGCTCGCGCGTCTGGTCCCCCCTCGGCGAATGGGAGCGCGAGACGCCGCTGATGACCCGCATCGAGCGCAAGCAGCTCGACCCCTCCGGCCGCATCGCCCTGCTCGCCGCCGAGGAGGCGCTGCGGCGGGCCGGCCTGCCGCTGGAGATCGCCGATCCCAAGC